>JAOPVN010000141.1 GCA_025966175.1 Modestobacter sp.
GCCAGCCCCGCCAGCGCCTCCAGGTCGGCCCCGTCCGCGCCCAGCAGCGCCAGGTACTCCGCGTCCGACAGCCCCGCCGGGTCGGCCTCGGCGTGCCGGAGGGCGGCATGCACCTCCGGGTCGCCGACGGTCAGCGCGGTGGAGTGGCCATCGCGCGCGGCGACGGTCGCCTCCCGCAGCTCCGACCAGTCGCCGTAGACGGCGTCGAAGTCGCTGCGCCGGTCACCGGTGCGGCCGATGGTGTCGACCTCGACGTGCAGCTCGGTGCGGCCCGACGACGTCCACGCCTCGTCCGGCTCCTGCCAGGGCAGCCCGACCGGCAGCCGGCCCTCCACGGCCAGCCCGTCCGGGCCGGCCAGCGCGAACACGTGCGGGCGAACCCGCGGGTCCAGCCACGGCTCGGGCTGCAGCACGTAGCCCGGCTGGGCGGCCAGCCGCTCGCGCAGCGTGAACCCGGCCTCGGCCGACAGCGCCGCGAGCTTGTCGATGTTCGGCCACGGCCGCTCGGGGTTGACGTGGTCGGGGGTCAGCGGGCTGACCCCGCCCCAGTCGTCGACGCCGGCGCGCAGCAGCAGCCCCAGCTCGGTGGAGTCCGACAGGTTCGGCGGTGCCTGGACCCGGGCGGCCGGCCCGAGCAGCAGCCGGGTGACGGCGACGGCGGCGACGTACTCCTGCAGCTCCAGGTCGTCGTGCGCGGCCATCGCGGTGCGCGGCTTGGCCCGGAAGTTCTGCACGATGACCTCTTGCACGTGCTGGTGCCGGCGGGCCGAGGCGCGGATCTCCCGGATCGCGTCGACCCGTTCGGCGTAGTCCTCGCCGATCCCCAGCAGCACCCCGGTGGTGAACGGGACGGCCGAGCGGCCGGCGTCCTCGAGCACCCGCAGCCGGACGGCGGGCTCCTTGTCGGGGCTGCCGAAGTGCGGGCCGCTCTTCTCCGACCACAGCCGGGTCGCCGTCGTCTCCAGCATCATCCCCATCGACGCCGCGACGGGCTTGAGCCGCTGGATCTCCTCCCAGGACAGCACGCCGGGGTTCAGGTGGGGGAGCAGCCCGGTCTCCTCGAGCACCCGGATCGCCATCGCCCGCAGGTAGCCCAGGGTGGAGTCGAAACCGTGCGCCTCCAGCCACTCGGCGGCCACCGGCCAGCGGTCCTCCGGGCGGTCGCCGAGGGTGAACAGCGCCTCCTTGCAGCCCAGCGCGGCGCCGGCCCGGGCGATGTCGAGCACCTCGTCGGGGGAGAGGAAGGGCGCCTTGCCCTCCTTGCGGAGCTGGCCCGGCGTCGTCACGAACGTGCAGTAGTGGCAGCGGTCGCGGCACAGGTGGGTGAGCGGGATGAACACCTTGCGGCTGTAGGTGACGACGCCGGGGCGGCCGGCCGAGGCCAGTCCGGCGTCGCGCACCCGGGAGGCGGCGGTCAGCAGTCGGTCCAGCGGCTCGCCCTCGGCCAGGCCGCGCGCGTGCAGCAGTGTCTCGGCCTCGGTGGCGTCCAGCGTCACCCCGCGCTCGGCGCGCACCAGGGCACGGCGGAGGGCGGAGTCGGACGGGGCGGGGATCGACGCGCTCATCGTCTGGTAACGCTAGCCCCGCGGTGTGACACCCGTGTTCCCCGCCCCGCGGTCTAGACGTCCCGGCGGGCGAAGGACAGCGCGGTCAGCCCCCAGATCATGGCGACCCACACCGCGGCCCAGGCCAGGTAGGCGGGCGTCAGCGGGGCCTCGCTCAGGAAGGGGAACCCGCCCTCACCCGGGCCCATCTGGACGAGTGCGATCGGGTCCTGGAAGGCGTTCATGGCCCCGCGCCACAGGCCGTCGGTGGGCAGCAGGATCCGCGACACGGTGCCCACGCGCTCGACGCCCTGGTTGCCCAGGGCGCCGCCGATCCCCCCGACCACGCCGGCGACCCATGTCGAGCCGAAGAGTCCGACCGCGACGATGCCCGACGCCATCGTCGAGACGACGCTGGACAGCAGGAGGGCCAGCGTCAGCAGCACGACCGTCTCGGCCGCGAGGAGCGCGAGCCCGGCGGCGGGTGCGGGAGGCCAGTAGCCGACCGTCGCACGGACCACGAGGATCTGGGCCAGGCCGGCCAGGACCACGTACCCACAGCCGAAAGCGACCAGGCCGAGCCACTTGCCCAGCAGGACGGCCGAGCGGCGGACCGGCCGGGCGAGGATCGCCAGCGCCTGCCCCGACTCCACCTCGCCGGCCAGCGTGGGCCCGGCGAGGAACGCCGTGCCGATCGCGGCGATGAGGCTCATCCCGAACATGATCAGGTTGAGCAGCAGCGAGGCCACGAGGCGGGCCTCACCGCTGGTCATCGTGCCCAGCTCGGTGTCCAGACCCACGAGCCTCGAGAAGCCCCAGGCGCTGAGGGCGAGCAGCACCACCGTCAGCACCAGGAGCGCCCGGACCACCCGCCGTCGGGCGGCCTCGCGCAGCGTGAGTCCGGCGACGGTGAGCGCGGTCATCGCTCGGACTCCTCATGGCGGAGGATGCTGAGCAGGCGCTCCTCGAGGCTGATCCGCACCGGCTGGACGGCGTGCACGCGGACGCCGAGATCGACCAGGTCCCGCACCAGGTCGGGCACGGTGACGCCGTCGTCGTCCGCCGGCAGGGCGACGGTGAACCAGTCGCCGCTCCGCGTCAGCGAGCCGGCGGCGCGCAGCCGGTCCTCCGCGCGGCCGTCCGCCGCATCCAGCCGCAGCCGGACCTCACGCTGCCCGAGCAGCTCGGCCAGGGTGCCCGACGCCGCCACCCGGCCCTGGTCGAGGATCACCACCCGGTCGCAGACCCGCTCCACCTCGCCGATGAGATGGGAGTTGAGGAGCACGGCGACGCCGCGCGACTTCAGCGAGAGCACGAGGTCGCGGACGTCGACGCGGCCGAGCGGGTCCAGCGCGCTGGTCGGCTCGTCGAGGACGACGAGTTCCGGCCGGGCGACCAGCGCGACGGCGAGCCCGAGTCGCTGCTGCATGCCCTTGGAGAACCCGCCGACCCGGTCGCCCGCCCGATCCGCGAGGCCGACGAGCGCCAGGCACTCCCGCCGCTCGGAGGCACCGACCGGGACACGGGCGAGCCGGACGTGGGAGTCCAGCACCTCGGCAGCGGTCAGCCACGGCTGGTAGCGGAACAGCTCGGGCAGGTACCCGACGGCGCTGCGGGACCGCGGGTCGGACGACCGTCGACCGAGCAGCAGCACCTCACCGGCGTCGGGCCGCACGAGGCCCAGCAGCATCTTGATGACGCTGGTCTTCCCGGCGCCGTTGGGGCCCAGCAGGCCGAGCACCTCGCCCCGGGTGACGGTGAAGGACACGTCGTCGACGGCGGTCCGGCGTCCGTACCGCTTGCGCAGCCCGGAGCACCAGACCGCCGGGGACGGCGGCAGACCGGCGAGCTCGTCGGCCGCGCGACCCGCGGCAGCGGACGTCATCCCGCGGACGGTAGCGGCGTCAGCGGAGGTCACGGGCGACCGACAGGAGCTCGTCGGCGCTGAGCGACCCGGCGACGCCGGTCATCACACCGTTCTCGACCCAGACCACGCCCGCGAAGAGCCCGTCGCGCGAGGTGAGCACCGTCGCGGGTGACCCGCCCACGTCGGCCGTGGAGCTGGTCACCAGTTCCGCCGGGACGGGCAGGGGCAGCGTCGCGCCGTCCGCGGAGAGGTCGCGCAACTGGTCCGTGAGCCCGGCGGGCAGGCCCGGGAGCGACAGCAGGTAGTCGCGCACGGTCTCGAACGGCACGCCGGACGAGTAGACCTGGGGCGCGACCACGTGGGCCACGACCAGGGTCGGCACACCGGTGGGCTGCGACCAGACCGCCGCGACGCCCGGGCCGGCCTCGAGCCGGAGCGCGCTGCCGTCCACCCCGGCGGGCGGGGGCGGCAGGACCTCGCCCTCGGCGGTCGCCGCCTGCGCGGCCTTCTCGGCGGAGAAGGTGAACGTCGCGCTGACGACGCCGGCCACCTGGTAGGCCGGTTGCCCGGTCACGCCCTCGGGCAGCTCGGCGACCTCGGGGACGGTGAGACCCGTCCGCTCGCGCGCGGTCGCGGCATCGGCCACCTGCTCCGTGTCGGGTTCCCGGGTGACCTGGAGATCTCCGTAGGCGGAGAGGTCGGGCAGCTGGACGAGGTCGGTGGAGGTGATCTGGACCGGGTCGACGCGCTCGGTGCGGAAGATCGGCAGCCAGTCGTTGGCCGCCGCGACGCCGGCCCCGGTGAACAGCACGACGGCGCTGACGGCAGCCACCACGGGCTTGCGCACCGCGGCCCGCCAGCGGGAGGAGCGCCCGGCCGCCGTCGCCCGGGTGACCGGAGGGGTGGCCCTCGACAGGCGCGCCCAGGCGGCGTCGACGTCGACGTCGACGTCGACGACCGCGGGCACCTCCAGCGCCGCGCCGGTGAGCCGCGCGTCTGTGCGCACCCGGCCCAGGTCGCCGAGGCAGGTGGGGCAGGTGGCGACGTGCTCGCGATCGGCGTCGGGGACACCGGCCGGCTCGTCGAGCAGCCGGCGCAGGGTGCCGTCAGTCGGATGACGCATGCGGGTTCAACTCCTTGCGCAGGGCGGACTCGGCGCGCCGGACGGTCGTGCCGACGCTGCCGGGGGAGAGATCGAGGGCCGCGGCGATCTCGGCGTAGCTCATGCCGCTGTGCCGCAGGACGAGGGCGACGGCCTGCTTGTGGGGCAGCCGGGCCAGCGCGGCCCGCACGCGACGGCGCTCCTCCAGGACGACGACCGCGTCGGCCACGTCCGGGGCGATCGCGTCATCGCCTCCGGCGACCTCCTCGCGGGAGGCGCGGCGGCGCCCGGACCGCAGCAGGTTCAGGGCGGTGTGCACCGCAGCGACGGAGAGCCACCCGGGGGCCTCCCCGGCCGGGACGGCGGAGCGGCCGAAGGCCAGGAACACCTCCTGGGCGACGTCCTCGGCGTCGTCCCGCGATCCGAGCACGCGGGCGGCCACGGCGACCACCCGCGAGTAGTCGGC
>JAOPVN010000176.1 GCA_025966175.1 Modestobacter sp.
GGGACGTCGTGGTGCACGTGCTGGTACGCCACGGCAAGCGCGCTGTCGCCGGCGTAGGTCGGGTGCCCGGTGAGCAGCTCGTAGAACATCACCCCGGCGGCGTAGACGTCGCTGCGGGCGTCGCTGCGCCCCCGCTCGAGCTGCTCGGGGGAGAGGTAGGCGACCGTGCCGATCAGCACGCCGCCGGTGTGGCTGGTCTGCCCGGTGCCGGCCACGGCCCGGGCCAGCCCGAAGTCGGCCACCTTGACCTGGCCGTCGACCGAGATCAGCACGTTCTCCGGCTTGACGTCGCGGTGGGCGATCCCGGCCCGGTGCGCGGCGGTCAACCCGGCCAGCACCGGCTCCAGGACGGCGAACGCCTCGCCCACGGTGAGCCGCCCGCGGGCCTGCAGCAGATCACGCAGCGTACGGCCGCGGACCAGTTCCATGACCAGGTAGACCAGCCCCTGGTCCGAGCCCTGGTCGCTGACCGAGACGACGTTGACGTGGCTGAGCATCGCGGTGGCCCGGGCCTCGCGGGTGAATCGGTCGACGAACGCCGGGTCGTGGGCCAGGTGCTCGGCCATGACCTTGACCGCCACCGTGCGGTGCAGCCGCAGGTCGGTGGCGGCGTACACGGTGGACATGCCGCCTCGCGCCAGGCGCTCCTCGAGGCGGTAGCGCCCCTCGAGGAGCAGGCCGACCACGGGGTCGGTCACGACGGTGTCCACGCCGGCGAGTCTAGGAGCGGATCGCCGTCCGTGGACCGAACGACGCGGACGGACGGGTCACGGTCTGGACACCTGAGGCCTGGAGTGGCCAGGTGGGCCGGATGAGGCGGGCGAGGTGGACGCCGACGGCCCGGCGTGCCCAGCAGGAGCGGCCGGACCGGACGGTTCCGTGTCGTCTCCTTCAGTGGGAGGCCCACGGCGCCCGGACGACGGTGTCCCGCGGCACCGCCCGCACGTCGTCCAGACCACACAGCGCCATGGTGTGCGCCAGCTCCTCGGTCAGCCCGCCGATCACCCGCGCCACGCCGTCGGCACCTCCGGTGGCCAGCCCCCACGCCGTCGGCCGGCCGAGGAAGACCGCCCGGGCACCCAGCGCCAGGGCGGTCAGCACGTCGGAGCCGGCCCGGATCCCGCCGTCGGCGTAGACCTCGGCGTCGGCAGCGACCGCCTCGACGATCTCCGGGAGCGCCTCGGCGCTGGCGATCGCGGGGTCGGCCTGCCGCCCGCCGTGGGTGGAGACCCACACTGCCGAGGCGCCGGCGGAGACGCAGCGGGCGGCGTCGTCCCCGCGGAGCACGCCCTTGACGACCACCGGCAGGCCGGAGACGTCGGCGAACCGCTCGATGTCGGCGAAGGTCCAGCCCGCCGTCTCCACCGCCTGCAGCGGGGGCTGCGTGCCCTCCACCCGCGGGTGGTTGGCCAGCAGCAGCCCGGCCGGCAGGGCGAAGTCGTTGCGCAGGTCGCGCAGCCGCCGCCCCAGCACCGGCAGGTCCACCGTGAGCACGAGGGCGCTGTACCCCGCGTCGCCGGCGCGGCGGGCCAGGTCGTCGGTGTGGGCGGGGGAGTGCAACCGGTAGAGCTGGAACCAGCGCGGCCCGGCCGGGGTGACCGCGGCGACGTCCTCCAGGGAGGTGTTCGCGCTGGTGGAGACGGTCATCAACGCCCCCGAGGCGGCCGCCGCCCGGGCGGTGGCCCGTTCGCCGTCCGGGTGCGCCATGCCCTGATAGGCCCAGGGTGCGACCCCGATCGGGGTGGCGACCTCGGTGCCCAGCAGCGTGGTGCCCAGCTGCACCTCGGTGACGCCGCGCAGCATCCGGGGTCGCAGCCGCCAGGCGCGCCAGGCGGCCGGCGCCTCGGTCATCGTCGTCTCCCGCCCGGAACCGCCGGCGTAGTAGTCGAAGACGTCGGCCGGCAGCAGGTCCCGGGCTCGCTGCTGCAGGGCGTCCAGGTCCAGGTAGGGCAGTTCGCGGTCGGGGTCGTCGGGGGTCGCCGGCTCGCCCGCGGCCCGCTGACGCTGGGTGAGCCGGGGACCGTTCGCCGGGGATTCGCTGCTCGCCATAGGCTGGGAGCCTATGGACACGCTCACCCCCGCGGAGGTCGCCGAGCAGCTCGGCGTCTCGGCCAACAAGGTTCGTCAGCTGATCGCCGAGCGGAAGCTCATGGCGGTCCCCGGGAGCGGCAACGGCAAGATCCCGGTGGACTTCCTGCAGAACGGGGTCATCCTCAAGCACCTGCCCGGCCTGCTCACCGTGCTCTACGACGGCAAGTTCACCGACGAGGAGGCCTTCGAGTGGCTCTTCCGCGCCGACGACTCGCTGCCCGGCACGCCGATCCAGGCGTTGCGCGACGACCGGCACACCGAGGTCACCCGCCGGGCGCAGGCGCTGGCGCTGTAGCCCGCAGCCGATGGGGCACCTGACCTACCTGTCGTTGCTGGTCGGCTGCCTCGTGGTGACCGCTCCGCTGGAGCTGCTGCTGCGGGTGCGGGTCTACGCCCGCTGGCGGCGGCTGCTGGTCGCGGTGCTGCCCGAGTTCGTCGTGTTCCTCGCCTGGGTGTTCTACGCGATCGCCGCCGGCCATTGGGAGTACAGCGACACCCGCACGCTGGGCATCCGGCTGCCCGGCGGGATCCCGGTCGAGGAGGTGCTGTTCTTCCTCGTCGTCCCGGTGTGTGCGGTGCTGGCGCTGGAGGCGGTGCGGAAGGTGACCGGCTGGGACGCCGGCTACCCCGCCGCGCCCGACGACAGCGGGAGCATCGCGGCGAGGAACGAGCGAGGAGCGGACCGGCGCGCGGAGTGGGGCCAGTGAGCGAGGAGGCGGAGGCATGAGCTACTCCGCGCTCGCGGTCCTCGCCGTCCTCGCCGTCCTGGTGGTGGACCTGGCCGTGCTGCGCACCCGGATGGTGACCCGGCGGGTGTTCTGGGTGGCCTACGCGATCGTGATCGTGTTCCAACTGCTGATGAACGGCGTGCTCACCGGGCTCGACGTGGTCACCTACGAGCCTGCGGCGATCTGGGGGCCGCGGATCGCCTACGCCCCGGTCGAGGACCTGCTGTTCGGCTTCGCGCTGGTGACCCTCACCCTGGCCAGCTGGGCGGCCGTCAACCGGCGGGCGAACACGGCCAGCCGGCGCGGCCTGGACACCCGCACCCGGCGGTCGAGCACCCGGTAGTCGGCCCGCTCGATCTCGGTGAGGATCCCGCCGTAGAGCGCGGTGGCCGCCCGGACGCAGTCCCGGGACTCCGCGGCCAGCAGCGGCGTACCGGGGGCGGCGTCGTCGTAGCGACGGCGGGTGACCGCCACCATCTCCCGCATCAGCTCGCCGAAGCCGGCGGAGTGGCGCTTGGCCGCCAGCTGCTCGCGGGTCACCCCGTGCGCCGCCATCAGGTCCGCGGGCAGGTAGACCCGGCCGCGGTCGACGTCCTCGCCGACGTCGCGCAGGAAGTTGGTCAGCTGGAACGCCTCGCCCAGCGCGATGGCGTGCGGCGCGGCCTCCTCGCGGGCCACGCCCGGCGCGGTGCCCAGCACGGGCAGCACCTGCAGCCCGATCACCGACGCCGATCCCCACATGTACCGGTCCAGCGCGTCCAGATCGGCGTAGCCGGTGACGTCGAGGTCGCTGCTCATCGCGGCGAGGAAGTCGACCAGGTGCTCGACCGGGATCGCGTACCGGCGGTAGGTGTGCACCAGGGCCAGCCGCACCGGGTCGTCCGACCAGCCGGTCGCCAGCTCGTCCAGCAGCGCCGCCGACCAGGTGGCCAGGTCGGCGGCAGGATCGTCGCCGGGCACGTCGACGAGGTCGTCCGCGGTGCGGGCCGCGGCGTAGAGGGCGTGCACCGCGGGCCGGCGGTCGGCGGTGAGCAGCCGGGTGGCCAGGTGGTAGCTCTTGCCGTGCCGGGCGGCGATCGCCGCGCAGTGCCGGTAGGCGGCGTCGAGCTGCTCCTGCCGCCCGGCCGGCGCCGTCACCGCGAGACCCCCGTGATCCGCTCGGCGGCGAGCCGCCCGCTGATCACCACCATCGGAACGCCGACCCCCGGCTGCACCGAGGAGCCGGCCAGCACCACGTTCTCCGGCCCGTGGCGGGGCAGCGTCGGGGGACGGAACGGGCCGGTCTGCCCGAAGGTGTGCGCCAGCGCGAACGGGGTGCCCGCGGCCATGCCCTGGGCGGCCCAGTCCGCCGGCGTCACCAGCTCCGCCACCTCGACGGCGTCGCCCAGTCCGGTCCAGCCGCGGGCCTCGAGCGTGCCCAGCAGCTCCTCGCGGTAGCGCGGCGCCAGGGCCGGCCAGTCCAGGTCGGGGTTGCCGCCGCTGCGCCGGTCCAGGTTCGGCGTCGGGGCGACGACGCTGAGCACCTGACCCCCCGCGGGGGCCAGCGAGCGGTCGGTCACCGACGGCATGCTGACCAGCAGGCTCGGGTCGCTCATGATCCTTCCCCGCCGGCCCCCGCCGTGCCGGCCGTCGCGGGTGAGCTCGGCGAAGACCTGCTCCCAGGCCGCGCCGAAGCTGATCGTGTGGTGCGCCTGGCCGGGCAGCTCGGCGCGCACGCCCAGGTGCAGCGCCACGCAGGACGGCGAGTACACCGGGCGCCGCGGGCCGCGCAGCCCGGGGACCAGCCGGTGCGGGGCGTCGGCGGTGACGACGACGACGTCGGCGGGCAGCCGCTCGCCGTCCGCGAGGAGGACGCCGGTGACCCGGCCGCTCGCCAGCTCCAGCTCGGCGACCTCGGTGTCCCAGCGGAACTGCACACCGGCGTCCGCGGCCGCGGCGGCCATCGCCCGGGGGACGGCGCCGATCCCGCCGACCGGGTGCCACACACCCGCCCCGATGTCGAGCTGGGCGATCACGGCGTAGGCGGCGATCGCGCGGAACGGCGACACCCCCGCGTAGAGCGCCTGGAAGCTGAACAGCCGGCGCAGCCGCTCGTCGCCGAAGAACCCGGCGACGTGCGAGGAGAGCCGGCGGAACCCGCCGCGGCGCACCAGCGCCAGCAGCTCGGGGCCGAGGAGGTCCAGGGGCGAGTCCAGGTTGCGGTCGATGAAGGTGCGCAGCTGCAGCCGGTAGAGCTCGGCGAGGTCGTCGAGGTACCGGTGCAGGGCGGCGGCCTCACCCGGCCCGCACAGCCGCTCGACCTCGGCGGCGAAGGCGGCCCGGTCGGCGTGCACGTCCAGGTGCGAACCGTCCGCGAACCGGGCGCGGTAGGTGGTGTCGAGGGGGAGGAGGGTGAGCCGGTCCGCCATCCGCTCGCCGACGGCGGCGAAGGTGTCGGCGATCAGCTCGGGTGCGGTGAAGACCGACGGGCCGGTGTCCAGCGTGTAGCCGCCGCGGGTGAGCACACCCGCCCGCCCGCCCGGGCCCGGGTCGCGCTCGACGACCGTGACCTCGCGCCCGGCCCCGCGCAGCCGCAGCGCCGCGGACAACCCGGCCAGCCCGGCGCCGATGACGACGACCCGGTCCGTGCGGC
>JAOPVN010000235.1 GCA_025966175.1 Modestobacter sp.
CCGCCGGCCGGGCTGATCACGCCGTCCCAGATGTCGCTCTGCGACCCGATCTCCTGGCAGGCCGCCCGCGTCGAGGCGATGTGGAGGCCGAGCGCGGGGACGAAGGCCACCGGGGCCTCCCGGCGCAGCCGCGCGTAGAACGGGTAGGGGTCCTTCTCGAGCTGGGCCATGGTGATCTCGGCGATCCAGGCGGGCGTCTCGGTCACAGCGGTCACTGCGGGGGTCTCCTCGTGCGTCGTCGTTGTCGTGTGGGGGAGAGGGAGTCGGGGGCGGGCATGGTGCGGCCGCCGGCCGGCGAGGACCGGCGGCCGCAGCAGCGGGGTCAGCCGCGCTCGAGCACGAAGTCGTACGTCGCCTTCCGCGTCCCGTCGCTCTGCTCCTGCGGAGAGAGCACCAGTTCCGGCTTCGTCGCCTCGGCGACGTCGCTGTCCAGGTACTCGCCGCCCTCGAAGTACAGCTGGGTGGTGATGGTCCGGTGGCCCGGCGCCCCCACCAGCAGGTGCAGGTGCGCCGGGCGCCACGGGTGCCAGTCCGCCGCGGAGATCAGCGCACCGGTCGGCCCGTCGGTGGGGATCTGGTACGGCGCCGGCTGCATGGTGCGGATCTCGAAGCGGCCCTGGTCGTCGGTGACGACGACGCCGCGCAGGTTGCCCTCGGGGATGTCCGGCGCAAAGCCGGAGTAGTACCCCTTGTCGTCGGCGTGCCAGATGTCGAGCTCCGCACCGGCCACCGGGTTGCCGTCGACGTCGCGGACCTGGCCGGTGAAGGTCAGCTGGGTGCCCTTCTCGTCCGCCCGCATCGGAAGATCGGTCGAGGACGGCAGTCGCTTCGCGTTGGGCAGGTAGTAGGGGCCCAGGATGCTGCCCTTGGTGCCCTGCTGGGTCCGGGCGGCGACCTCCTCGACGACGTGCTCGACGAAGACGTCGAGGAACAGCGGCCACTCGCCGCCCTCGCCGACCTCGATCAGCCATGCCTTGGCGGCCTGGAACTCGGGGTAGGTGACGTCGTTGTCGCGGATGGCCTGGTGCACCCCCTGCAGGACCGCGCTGACGACGGTGCTGACGCGCTCGGGGGAGACGTCGGCGGTCTCGTGCCGGACCGAGCGGAAGGCCTCGGTCGCGTTGGCGCCAGAACCGGCGGCGGTGGGGGACGGCTGGGTGGCGGTGCTCATGGGCGTGCCCTTCGGATCGGCGCAGGCGGCGGTGCCGGCGCGGGTGTGCAGAGCGGGATCAGCGGTTCTTGAAGAACGAGACGTCGTCGTTGCCGATGAGGTCGGGCACGGTCCAGCCGTCGAGGTCGTACTCGGACAGGCAGGTCTCGGCGAGGCCCTTCATCGCGGCGGTCGTGCCCTGTGCCTCGGCCGCGAAGAGCAACTCGGCCTTCACGCCCTCGTGGTTGCCTGAGTAGTTGCGCTCGTACAGCTCGTGCCGGCCGCCGAACTCGGTGCCGATCGAGTCCCACAGGGCCTTCATGAGCTTGACCCGGTCCACGGCCTCGACGCCGTGGGAGCCGCGGACGTACTTGTCCAGGTAGGGCCGGATCTCGGGGGTCTTGAAGTCCATGGAGTGCGAGTTCAGGTAGATCAGCCCGCTGGCGACGTCGGACTCGATGATCTCCTTGACCCGCGGATAGCCCTGGATCATGAACATCCGGTAGGTCAGGCCGTAGTCGAGCTTGGGCAGCAACGTGCCGCCGACCCATTCGTCGGGGTTGTGGATCATCGCGTCGGACAGCGCCCAGAAGACGTTCCGCCAGCCGATGACCTCACCGGCGCGGGTCTGCACGCCGCGGAAGTCCTTGGTGCCGGTGATCTCCAGCGCCTTGAGCAGCAGGCCGGCGATGAAATCGAGCTTGACCGCGAGCCGGGTGCAGCCGTGGAGAGTGAAGCGGGGCAGGAATCCCGACGCCGGGAAGAAGCCGTTGATCTTCTCGACGTCGCCGTAGAGGAACACGTTCTCCCACGGCACCAGGACCTTGTCGAAGACGAAGATCGTGTCGTTCTCGTCCATCCGGCTCGACAGCGGGTAGTCGAACGGGCTGCCCATGACCGCGGCCTGCTGGGTGTAGGAGGTGCGGCAGATCAGCTTCACGCCCGGTGCGTCCATCGGCACCGTGCAGATGAGCGAGTACTCCTTCTTCTTGATCGGGAGTCCGTAGTGGGCGATGAAGTTGTAGTTGGTGATCGCCGATCCGGTGGCCACGACCTTCGCGCCGCTGACGATGAGCCCGGCGTCGGTCTCCTTCTCCACCTTCATGAAGACGTCGCCGACCTCGTCCGGCGGGAGATCGCGGTCCACCGGCGGGTTGATGATCGCGTGGTTCCAGTAGAGGACCTTCTCCTGCGACTCCTTGTACCAACGCTTCGCGTTCGCCTCGTACGGCGCGTAGAACTCGCTGTTCGCGCCCAGGGTGCCGAGGAACGAGGCCTTGTAGTCGGGGGCCCGGCCCATCCAGCCGTAGGACATCCGTGCCCAGGTCGCGATGGCCTCCCGGTCGGCGACCATGTCCTCCACCGAGTGCGGGGCGCGGAAGAACGGATGGGTGATCCCGCCGTTGCCGGTGTCGGTCGGCGCGGTCACCTTCGGCGCGGTCTCCGGATTGTGCATCGAGTCGTAGAGCCGGGCGGTCATCCTGATCGGATTGCGGAACGCCGGGTGGGTGGTGACGTCCGCGACCCGCTCGCCGTAGATCCAGACCTCGCGGTCGTCCTGCAGGCTGGCGATGTACTCGTCGCCGGTCATCGGCCGGCTGGCCGTGGGCTTGTCGAGATCCGGGACGCCGTCGGCGGAGCTGCGGGGGCTGACGACTTCGCGCTCTTGTTCGACTGTCACGGGAGGACCCTTCTGCGTCGGTGGAGTCGGGTACTGCGGGCCGTGCTCGATCGGTGGTGCGGCGGCGGTCTCAGGAGGCGGCGCGGGCGCTGTGCGGGTGGAGCGGGGGGAAGGCGGTGCTCGCGTCGAACCAGCCGAGCTCGGGGCAGTCGATCGACCCGCCCCACTGGACGCCGGTCTCCGGAGTCGCCAGTGCCCGGAAACGGCCGCCGAAGAAGAGCAGCGGATCGGCGTCGGAGATCTGCAGGTCGGCGACCTCGCCGATGACGATCAGGTGGTCACCGCCGTCGTAGGTGCGCCACGGCCGGCAGGAGATGGTGGCGGCGTTGCCGACGAGCACCGGCGCGGTCGGACCGTCGGCCCAGGTCGGTTCGGGGTCCTGTGGCCGCCCGGCGAAGTGCCATGCGGCGTCCAGCTGGTCCGCCGAGAGCACGTTCACCGCGAAGGGCGAGGTCTCCAGGTACCGGCACGCCTTGGACTCCCTGGTCAGGGTCACCTGGCACAGCGCGGGATCGAGGGAGACGGCGGTGAAGGCGTTGACGGTGGCGCCGTGCGGGACGCCGGCCTCCTTGGCGCAGGTGACGACGGTGACGCCGGTGGCGAACCTGCCGAAGACGGTGCGGATCTCACGTGTGTCGAGCGACATGCGGGACACCTCCGTGTACGCTCTGCGTACCTACTGACCGCTCTGCGGTCAGACGAGTGTGCACCGGGTCACAGCGGTGGGTCAACCCCTCGGTGCAGGAAGATGGGCGCGATGACTGCCGCAGACGGCGACCGGGACCACGTGCAGAGCCTCGAGCGGGG
This sequence comes from Modestobacter sp., assembly GCA_025966175.1. Lineage (GTDB taxonomy): Bacteria > Actinomycetota > Actinomycetes > Mycobacteriales > Geodermatophilaceae > Modestobacter. The sequence continues at coordinate 3,639 of JAOPVN010000235.1, forward strand.
CATCACGGTGCTCCTGGCCTTCGACGCCGAGCACCCCAACCCGACGCTCGCCGAGCTGGCGCAGCTGACCGGGTTCTCCCGGCCGGCCGTGCGCCGGTTCCTCATCACGCTGGAACGGATGGGCTACGTCCGCGGCGCCGGCGGCCGGTGGTCGCTCACCCCGCGGGTGCTCGCGATCGGCCAGCACTACACCGCCTCGCACGCGCTGATCGAGCTGGCGCAGCCGCACCTGCTGCACCTGGCCGAGCAGACCCAGGAGTCGGCGTCGCTGGCCACGCTGGACGGCGACGAGGTCGTCTACGTCGCCCGGGTCCCGGTGCGCCGGATCATGAGCATCAACGTCTCCGTCGGCACCCGGGTCCCGGCGCACGCGACGTCCATGGGCCGCGTGCTGCTGGCCTGGGCGCCCACCGAGCAGGTCGACGACGTCCTGGCCCGTCACCCCCTGGCGGCTCCCACGCCGAACACGGTCACCGACGTCGGCGTCCTGCGGGCGACCCTGGCCGAGGTGCACCGCCAGGGCTGGTCGGTCGTCAGCGAGGAGCTGGAGACCGGCCTGCTCTCCGCCTCCGCGCCGGTCCGCGACCGGTCGGGGGCGGTCGTCGCCGCGCTGGCGTCCTCGACGTCGACCGGCCGGTCCACCGTCGAACAGCTGGAGCGCGACGTCGTGCCCCTGCTGGTGGAGACCGCTGATCGGATCACCGCTGACCTCGGCGGCACGGCCCGGGCCTCCTGACGCAACA
>JAOPVN010000587.1 GCA_025966175.1 Modestobacter sp.
GTGAGGGCCACCGAGCGCAACCGGCCCTCGGTCGTCGGCGACTGGTGGGCGACGATCAGCTCGTCGGCGTCCGCCTGCTTGCGGAAGCCCTCGAGGTAGTCGGCGACCTCGTGCGCGGTGCCGACGGCGGCGTAGGTGAACATCGAGTTCACGTGCTGCCCGGCCCCCTGCTGCAGCAGCAGGTCGGCCTCCTGGTCGGTGAAGCTGCGGCCGCGCCCGAACAGGCCGACGGCCATGATCCGCCGCACCGCCTGCAGGTTCTCCTCCGCCTGGCTGTGCGTGTCCGCGGCGATCACGTTCACCCCGGCGATGACGTACGGGGCATCCAGCTGCGCGGAGGGCTTGAACTCCCGCCGGTAGGTGGCGACGGCGGCCTCCAGCGCCTGCGGCGCGAAGTGGCTGGCGAAGGCGTAGGGCAGGCCGAGCGCGGCGGCCAGGTGGGCGCCGAACAGCGACGAGCCGAGGATGTACAGCGGCACCCGCGATCCCTTGCCCGGAACCGCGTCGACGCCGGCCACCCGGGACTCGCCGGCCAGGTAGGCCTGCAGCTCCAGGACGTCCTGCGGGAAGGAGTCGGACGAGTTCGGGTCGCGGCGCAGGGCGTACATCGTGGCCTGGTCCGAGCCCGGCGCGCGGCCCAGGCCCAGGTCGATGCGGCCCGGGTACATCGCGTCGAGGGTGCCGAACTGCTCGGCGATCGTCAGCGGGGAGTGGTTGGGCAGCATGACCCCGCCGGCGCCGAGCCGGATCGACGTCGTCTTCGCGCCGACGTGCGCGATGAGCACGCTGGTCGCCGACGAGGCGATGTGCGGCATGTTGTGGTGCTCGGCGTACCAGACGCGGCGATAGCCGTGCTCCTCCGCGGCCTGGGCGAGGGCGACGCTGGCCGCGATGCTGGTGCTGGCGGTCTCTCCCCGGGCGATGGGAGCGAGATCGAGGACGGACAGCGGGATGCGCATGAGAGGGGGCCTTCCAATCGGTTGTCCACGGCAACGCACTCTGAGCCGGACCCCTTCCCGGTACCCACCCGGCGGGGATCGACGACACCCGCACCCGATCGCGCGCCTTCCCGACTGTCTGTCACCAACCACTTACATTTCGCTCGTGTCCGAGCAGGAGATGACCGCGTTGGCGGGAGAGCCGTTGCCAGTGGAGTTCCGCCACGGCGGTACCTGGCACCCCGCCGTCCTGCTCGGCTGGCGGCACGAGGCGGATGGGACCTGCCAGGTTCGGGTGCAGTTCGTCGTCGGCGGGCTGCGGCGGACCAGTTGGATGCACCTGGTCGACGTCCGGCTGCCCGACCCCGAACCGGTCACCTGGGCGCCGGCCCCGCGGACGTCGACCGGGCTGCGCACGCGGCCGGACTCCACGGCTCTGCCGCGACCGCGCACCCACGACGACGACCTCAGCTGGGTCTGAGTTCCGGCACTTCCCCGGACCGGTCTCGCATGTCAAGCTGAAGGATCCCATGGGGGCGTCTCTCCTGAGGAGCAGCCGTGTTGTGCCGTAGTACGTATGCGCAGGACTACATCGACCAGCGGCGAGTGGCCATCGACGCGCAGGTCGCCGCCTACCGCGACCTCGCCGCCGCGGCCAGCCACGCCCCCCGGGCGCTGCACGTGTTCGAGCCGGTCTTCTTCAACAACATGGTCATCGCGCTGGAGAACAGCTTCGTGTATCGGGGCCGGGGCATCGAGGGCCACGACGGCAATGCGCTCAACGAGGTGCGGCTGATCACCGAGTCGCTGCACCGGGGAAACACGGTGATCTGCGACCGGGAGATCCGGTTGGACCCCGATCGCACGGTGCTCAAGTACCGGGCCGGTGACGAGATCGCTATCCGCGAGGCCGACTTCACCGCCCTGGCCAAGGCCTTTTTCGCCGAGCTGGAGAGCAGGTACCTCTAGGCCCCAGCACGCGGTTGTCCAGGGCCTGCTGCCAGGCACCGACCCACCGCTCGACGGTGCGCTTCATCAGGTGACCGCGAAGACCTCGCTCACCAGCGCGTCCCGGCGGCAGTCGGTGCTGGGCGCGGTTGTGAACGTGCGGCCTGCTCTCGCCCGATGGGACCCGGACGCGCTGCGGGCGCTCGTGCACAACTGCGCGACGCGGCTTGACCACCCAAGACGCGCGGCAGGGACGCGGTGACCTTCCGCGACCACGTCCTCGGCCGGGTGGCCTGGGCCGGTCAGCGGCTCTGCAGCGCGTCCAGTGCAACGGCCATCGAGGCGGCGACCCGGAAGTCCAGCCGCGGGTCGGGGACGGTCACCGTGTAGCGGTCGCGGATCGACTTCTTCCGCTCACTCACCAGCACGGTCTGGCCGGTGGTGGTGTCGACGAAGTCGAAGTGGAAGACGAAGGGCACCCAGATGTCCCCGAGGTAGGGGATGAGGGTCCACACCCGGCGCAGGATCGCGATGAAGAGGCGACGTTCCCGGCCGACCGCCTCCAGGCCCGGCACCGACAGGTGCCAGGTCGAGCGCAGCAGGCTGGCCCCGAAGTCCTTGCTGAACATGCCCAGCGGCACGCCCTGCTCGTCGAGGACGTCGTGCTCGGCGTGGACGTCCAGGCGCTGGCGGGCCTTGAAGGAGAACACCCGGCGGGTCTTCGCCTCGTCGGCGAAGAAGGTGACCTCTTCCTTGAGCTTCATCCGCTTCTGCTCGGCGAAGGCCAGCAGCGGGCCCTCGCTGCCGTCGGGGTTGGCGGCCAGGATCTCGTACCGGTTGACCATCACCGTGATCCGCTGCTTGATGAAGAACGCCGGCACGAGCATCGGTGTGGGCGGCGGGAAGGCCGAGGGACTGGTCACGGCTGCACTCCGTACTGGTCGATGCTGCGGAACGCCCATCGTGGCGCACCGGCGGCCCGCCCGGGAGCCGTTCAGGCGTGCGTCGCCCCGCGAACGCGGCGGCCGTCGTCGAGCTTCATGCCTTGGGCGCGCACGGCTGGACCGCCTCCAGCGGGCCGGCGTCCTCAGGAACTGCCCCAACTCCGGTCGTCCCCGCAGACGTGTGGCACCGGATCCCGCTGCCGTCAGGGATGGAAGTACGCGATCGGGTTCCCGAGGCCCTCGAAGCGCTCCCCTGACGGCGGGAGCTCCGGACCGCGTCCTCCCTGTAGTTCTCGTGCGCGACGTCCTCACGTCATCGGGCGACTAAGCCGTACTGGCTCGCGTCATCCGGTTCGCACGCACCAACCGAAACACTCGAGCGAGCTCACTGCGCCCCACGAGGGAGCCCGCGACGACCACGACAGCGCCCAGGATGATCCGCCCGTACGCCGGCTCCACCTGGGTGACCTCCAGGCCGGCGGAGAGAGCCGAGAGGGCGAGGACGGCGAGCGCCGCCGCCAGGATGCTGCCGCGCCCCCCGGTGAGCGCCACCCCGGCGAGGAACACTGCCGCGACCGTGGTCAGCAGCTCGGCGTCGCCCGTGGCCGGAGCGGCACTCAGCAGACTCAAGGCCAGCTGGATGCCCGCCAGGCTGGACAGGGTCCCGGAGATCGCGAACGCGAGCGCACGCCGACGGACCACGGGGATGCCTGCGCTCCTCGCGGCGTCACCGTTCCCTCCCACCGCCAGCATCTCGCGGCCGACCCGGGTTCGCGTCACGAGGACGTGTCCGGCGAGCACGCACCCCACGAAGAGCAGGAAGGCGACCGTGACGGGGCCGAACAACAGGTCGGCCAGGTGTGCAGAAG
>JAOPVN010000281.1 GCA_025966175.1 Modestobacter sp.
TTGTCGTTGGTCTGCCGGCTCCACAGGTCCAGGTCCAGGTCGATCTGCTGGTCGACCGAGGCCCGGGCCAGGGCGTAGCGGGCCGCGTCGGCGCCCACGGCGGCCACCAGGTCCTCGAGGAGGACCACCGTGCCCGCCCGCTTGCTCATCCGCAGCGGCTGGCCGTCCCGGACCAGGTTGACCAACTGGCCGATCAGGATCTCCAGGTTGGTCTCCGGGTCGTCGCCCAGCGCGGCGACGAGCGCCTTGTACCGGCCGATGTAGCCGTGGTGGTCGGCGCCGAGCATGATCACGACCTTGTCGAAGCCGCGCTCACGCTTGTCCAGGTAGTAGGCGCAGTCGGCGGCGAAGTAGGTCGTCTCACCGTCGCTCTTGACCAGCACCCGGTCCTTGTCGTCGCCGAACGTCGTCGTGCGCAGCCAGACCGCGCCGTCTGCCTCGTACACGTGACCCTGCTCGCGGAGCCGGGCGATCGCCTTCTCCAGCGCACCGGTCCGGTGCAGCGTGCGCTCGCTGTAGTAGACGTCGAAGACGACGCCGAACTCGGCCAGCGTCCGCTTGATCTCGGCGAACATCAGCTCCACGCCGAGCACCCGGAAGCGCTCCTGCTGCTGCGCCTCCGGGAGCTCCAGGACGCCGGGCTCCGCGGCCACCACCTGCGCGGCGATCTCCCGGATGTAGTCCCCGGCGTAGCCGTCCTCCGGCACCGGCTCCCCGTGCGCGGCGGCCACCAGGCTGCGGGCGAACCGGTCGATCTGGGCACCGGCGTCGTTGAAGTAGTACTCCCGGGTGACCTGCGCACCGCTGGCCGTCAGCAGCCGGCCCAGCGCGTCGCCGACGGCGGCCCACCGGGTGCCACCGATGTGCACCGGCCCCGTCGGGTTCGCCGAGACGAACTCCAGGTTCAGCTTCTGCCCGGCCAGGGTGTCGGTGCGCCCGTAGGCCTCCCCCGCCGTGACGGCGCGGACGGCGATCTGGCCGAGCGCGTCCTTGGCGAGGCTGATGTTGAGGAAGCCCGGGCCGGCGACGTCGACGGCCGCGATGCCGTCGTGGCTGCGCAGCTCCTCGGCCAGTACCTCGGCCACCTCGCGCGGCGGCCGGCCGGCGGCCTTGGCCAGCCGCAGGGCCACGTTGGTGGCGTAGTCGCCGTGCTCGGGATTGCGCGCTCGCTCGATGTCGACGTCCTCCGGGACGGCGACCGTCAGCGTCCCGCGCTCCACGGCCGCCGCGACTGCGGACCGGACGACGTCGCTGAGCTGCTCGGGTGTCACCGATCAAGCGTACTGAGCGCCGCGCGCGGCTTTCCGCCCCGTGCACCACCCCTCCCGTCCCGCCTGCCCCAGGCGGGCGGCGGAACGGGTCGAGGACCGGGAGCGCACAGGTCACCGACCTACACTCGGTGGGCCCGGCCAGGTGGCCCGGCCCGGTCCGGAGGCGCACCAGCCGCCGGGAGGACGCGCAGCGAGGAGCGGCAGTGGCCAAGGACCCCAAGCCCGAGAACGGCCGCGCGAGCAGCGGTACTTCCCGCGGGGGGTCCGGCTCCGACAGGCCGTCGGCGCAGCGCCCCGGGGGCCAGCAGGGCCGCGGGCGCACCCGACCGCCGGTGAACGTCGTCAGCCCGCAGCGGCCGTGGGGCCTGATCGCCGCGGCCGTCGTCGTCGTCGTCTTCGCCGTGGCCGTCATCAGCTACGCCGTCGTCCAGGTGAACGCGTCGAACGCGGACAAGGTGACCGCGGCCGACCAGATCGCCGACCTGAAGACCTTCGACTACGCCAGCGGGCAGGAGCACGTCGCCACCCCGGTGACCTACACCGAGTCCCCGCCGGTGGGTGGGCCGCACGATCCGGAGTGGGCGGACTGCACCGGCACCGTCTACGACGTCGACATCCGGCACGAGAACGCCGTGCACTCGATGGAGCACGGCGCCACCTGGATCACCTACGACGCCGCCACCATCAGCGACGCGGACCTGACCACGTTGCAGAAGCTGGTCGACGGCCACTCGGGGCTGCTGCTCTCCCCCTACGCCGGGCTGAGCTCCCGCATCAGCCTGCAGTCCTGGAACCACCAGCTGTCCGTCGACTCGGCCTCCGACAAGCGGGTGCAGCAGTTCGTGGACTTCATGACCTTCAACGCCGACTTCTACCCCGAGGTCGGCGCGAGCTGCGAGAACCCGACCTTCATCAGCAGCCCGTTGGTCGTCGGGGACTCCAGCCGGGCCGCCACCTCCACCGCCACGGACGCGCCGACCTCGACCACCCCGGCCGCGCCCGAGAGCTCCACGCCCTGACCTCCCTCGCCGTTCCGGAAGGGGACCCGATGACCGACCCCACCTCCGAGGCGACATCCGACGCGCCCACCCGCGGGCCGCGACGGTGGATCACCGCACTGCTGGTCACGGTCATCGCCGTGGGCCTGCTGGCGGCCGGCGGTGGGCTCGCGGTGGCGCTCGGGATCGGACGCACCGAGCAGCCGACCGTGGACTCGGTGGACGCCGGGTTCTGCCGGGACATGTCCCGGCACCACCTGCAGGCGGTCGAGATGGCCAACCTGGCGACCACCCGGAGCACCGACACCGACGTCCTGCGGCTGGCCTTCGACATCGCCTCCACCCAGACCAATCAGGTGGGCCGGATGCAGGGCTGGCTGACGCTGTGGGGGCTGCCGCTGACCAGCAGCGACACCATGGGCTGGATGGACGACGCCGCGATGGCCGGGCACGACATGGCCCACCTGGACGGCGCGGTCATGCCGGGGATGGCCACCGAGGCCGAGCTCGCCCAGCTGCGGTCGCTGTCGGGCACCCCGTTCGACGTGATGTTCCTGCAGCTGATGATCCGGCACCACCAGGGCGGGCTGGAGATGGCGCAGTACGGCCGGCAGCACGCCGCGGTGGCGGTCGTGCGCGGCCTGGCGCGGTCGATCGCCGAGACCCAGACGGCGGAGACCACGACGATGGAGCAGATGCTCCGCGCCCGGGGCGGCACCCCTCTCCCCGTGCGCTGAGGCCCCCGCAGGCGCGCCGGCGCCGGCTGGTAACGTGCCATCGGCGCCGCGAACGACGGGCGCCATGCACCACCGAACAACAGCGGTAACGAGCCCCCGTAGCTCAGGGGATAGAGCACTGCCCTCCGGAGGCAGTGGCGCAGGTTCGAATCCTGCCGGGGGCACCCACACCCCAGGCCCGTACCGCACACACCGCCCGCCCGGCCCTCGAGCCGCGGCGGGCGGCGTCGTCCGATGAGCCGGTCAGCCCTCCCGGACCTGGCCCCCGGACACCTCGAACCGGCGGTTCGTGTGTACCGCCTCGAGCATCCGGCGGTCGTGCGTCACCAGCAGGAGCGTCCCCGGGTAGTCGGCCAGCGCCTGCTCCAGCTGCTCGATCGCGGCCAGGTCCAGGTGGTTGGTCGGCTCGTCGAGCACCAGCACGTTCACCCCGCGGGCCTGCAGCAGCGCCAGTGCGGCGCGGGTCCGCTCCCCCGGCGAGAGGGTGGCGGCCGGGCGCAGCACGTGGTCGGCCCGCAGCCCGAACTTGGCCAGCAGGGTGCGCACCTCGGCGTCGGGCAGATCGGGCACCTCATGACCGAAGGCCGACGCCAGCGGCTCGTCGCCGAGGAAGAGACCGCGGGCCTGGTCGACCTCGCCGAGCCGCACGCCCGAGCCGAGCGACGCCGTCCCCTCGTCCAGCGGGGCCCGCCCCAGCAGCGCGGCCAGCAGGGTGGTCTTGCCCGCGCCGTTGGCGCCGGTGATCGCCACCCGGTCGCCCCAGTCCACCTGCAGGTCCACCGGGCCGAGGGTGAAGCCGCCGCGCCGGACGACCGCGCCGCGCAGCGTGGCCACGACGTCCCCCGAGCGCGGGGCCGCGGCGATCTCCATCCGCAGCTCCCACTCCTTGCGGGGCTCCTCGACGACGTCCAGGCGCTCGATCCGCCGGTCGGTCTGCTTGGCCTTGGCCGCCTGCTTCTCCGAGGACGCCCGGTTGTGCGCCTTGATGTGCTTGTCGCCGTCCTTGGACTTCTTGATCGAGTCGCGCACGCCCTTGGCCATCCAGTTGCGCTGCATCCGGGCCCG
>JAOPVN010000288.1 GCA_025966175.1 Modestobacter sp.
GGCGGTCGCTCCCCTGCTGCCGCCGGGCGCCCAACGCGGCGACCTGGATGCGCACGCGATCGGCCGCCCAGGCCGCCACCGGCACCGCCGTCGGCAGGGCCAGGAGCACCAGGCCGCCGGCGCACCAGCCGGCCACGACGTCGGAGATCCAGTGGGTGCCGAGGTAGACCGTGGTCAGCCCCACGCTGAGCGCCACCCCGGCCGCCAGCACCGCGCCGAGCCGCCGGTGGTCCCGGGCGACCAGCGCCAGCACACCCCAGGTGACGACGGCGTTCGCCGTGTGCCCGGAGGGGAAGATCGTGCCGCCGGCGGCGAAGAGGTCGCTCCCGCCGGGCAGGACGGCGTCCGACCCCAACTGCAACGGCCCCAGCCGGCCGACCAGGTTCTTCATCGCGCCCACGCCCGCCTGGGTGAGCAGGGTCGCCACCAGCAGCACGCCCAGCGGCCGGACGTCGCGGGTGCGCCACGCCCGCAGCCCCAGCCACCCGGCCGCCAGCGACAGGCACACCGCGCGCTGCCCGAGGACCACCCACCAATCGAGCAGCCCGGACAGCTGCGGCCAGTGCCGCTCGGGCGCCCACCGGTAGACCGCCTCGTCCAGGTCCACCAGGCGGCTGCCGGTCAGGAGGCCGACCAGCAGAGCGGCCAGCACGCCGGCGAGCAGCACGGAGAGCACCGGCCGCCGCAGCGGCCGGGTGCTCACCACAGCGGAGCGGTGGCGGGTACGCAGCACCCGTCCAGGGTGGACCGCCCGGCTGGACGTCAGCTGGGAGCCGCTCTCCCGGGCGCCCCGGAGCGACGGTCTGGTGGGATGGGCGCATCGGGCCCTGCCGACCGGCCGGACCCGACTCGAGGAGGCCCGCGTGCAGTACGCCGAGTCCGTCGTCGACCTCATCGGGGACACCCCCCTGGTACGGCTGAGCTCCGTGACCGACCACCTGGGCCCCGATGGCCCGCTGGTGCTGGCCAAGGTGGAGTACGTCAACCCGGGCGGCTCGGTGAAGGACCGCATCGCGCTGCGGATGATCGAGGCGGCCGAGGCATCCGGGGAGCTGCAACCCGGCGGCACGATCGTGGAGCCCACCAGCGGCAACACCGGGATCGGGCTGGCGATCGTGGCCCAGCAGCGGGGCTACCGGTGCATCTTCGTGTGCCCGGACAAGGTGGGCCAGGAGAAGATCAACGTGCTGAAGGCCTACGGCGCCGAGGTGCACGTCTGCCCGACCGCCGTCGACCCGGCCGACCCCCGCTCGTACTACTCGGTGTCCGACCGGCTGGCCCGGGAGACGCCCGGCGGCTGGAAGCCCGACCAGTACGCCAACCCGGCGAACCCGCAGTCCCACTACGAGACCACGGGGCCGGAGATCTGGACCCAGACCGACGGTCGGGTCACGCACTTCGTCACCGGCGTCGGCACCGGCGGCACCATCTCCGGCACCGGGCGCTACCTCAAGGAGGCCAGCGACGGCCGGGTGACGGTGATCGGCGCCGACCCGGAGGGCTCGGTCTACTCCGGGGGCAGCGGCCGGCCGTACCTGGTCGAGGGCGTGGGTGAGGACTTCTGGCCGGCCGCCTACGACCCGTCGATCCCCGACGAGATCGTCGCGGTCTCCGACGGCGACTCCTTCGCGATGACCCGGCGACTGGCCCGGGAGGAGGGGCTGCTGGTCGGCGGCTCGTGCGGGATGGCCGTCGTCGCAGCGGTGCGGATCGCCGAGCGGCTGGGCAAGGACGACGTCCTGGTGGTCCTGCTGCCCGACGGCGGGCGCGGCTACCTGAACAAGATCTTCAACGACGAGTGGATGGCCGACTACGGCTTCCTGGACGCCGGCGGGGGTGAGACGGTCGGCGAGCTGCTGAACGCCAAGTCCGGGGCCACCCCGACGCTGGTGCACACCCACCCGAACGAGACCGTCCGGGACGCGATCGACATCCTGCGCGAGTACGGGGTCAGCCAGCTGCCGGTCGTCCGCGCCGAGCCGCCGGTGACCGCCGGTGAGGTGGTCGGCTCGGTGGCGGAGAAGGCACTGCTGGACGCGCTGTTCGCCGGTCGCGCGACGCTGGCCGACCCGGTGGAGCGGCACATGTCCGAGCCGCTGCCGATCATCGGCTCCGGCGAGCCGGTGTCCGCGGCGGTGGGCGCGCTGGGGTCGGCCGACGCGCTGCTGGTGCACGTCGACGGCAAGCCGGCCGGCATCGTCACCCGGCAGGACGTGCTCGGCCACCTGGTCGGGCTGGCGCCTACGGTCGCCTCATGAGCACCGGTTTCAACACCCGCGCCATCCACGCCGGGCAGGAGCCAGACCCGACCACCGGTGCGGTCGTGGTCCCGGTGCACCTGACCAGCACCTACAAGCAGGACGGCGTCGGCGGCCTGCGCGGCGGCTACGAGTACAGCCGCAGCGGCAACCCGACCCGCACCGCGCTGCAGGAGGCGCTGGCCGCGCTGGAGGAGGGCACCACCGGGCTGGCGTTCGCTTCGGGGTTGGCCGCCGAGGACGCGCTGCTGCGCACCGTCTGCGCCCCCGGCGACCACGTCGTGCTGCCCGGCGACGCCTACGGCGGCACCTTCCGGCTGGTGTCGAAGGTCTTCTCCCGCTGGGGCGTGGAGCACACCCCGGTCGACCTCAACGACCTGGACGCGCTCCGCGCCGCGATCCGGCCGACGACCCGGGTGGTCTGGTGCGAGACGCCGACCAACCCGCTGCTCAACGTCTCCGACATCGCGGCACTGGCGCAGGTCGCGCTCGAGGCCGGCGCGCTGCTGGTCGTGGACAACACCTTCGCGTCCCCCTACCTGCAGCGGCCGCTCACCCTCGGCGCCGACGTCGTCGTGCACTCCACGACCAAGTACCTCGGCGGGCACTCCGACGTCGTCGGGGGCGCGCTGGTCACCGCGGACGCCGGACTCGGCGAGCAGCTGGCCTACCACCAGAACGCGATGGGCGCTGTCGCCGGCCCGATGGATGCCTGGCTGGTGCTGCGCGGGCTGAAGACCCTCGGCGTGCGGATGGACCGGCACGGCCAGAACGCGATGCGGATCGCGGAGTTCCTGCTCGACCACCCGGCGGTGGGCGACGTGCTGTACCCGGGGCTCCCCCAGCACCGGCACCACGAGATCGCGGCGAAGCAGATGTCCGGCTTCGGCGGGATGCTCTCGTTCCGGCTGCACGGCGGGGAGGAGGCGGCGCTGCGGGTGTGCGAGCGGACCCGGCTGTTCACGCTCGCCGAGTCCCTGGGCGGGGTGGAGTCGCTGATCGAGCACCCGCACCGGATGACCCACGCCAGCGCCGCCGGCTCGCCGCTGGAGGTGCCGGCGGACCTGGTGCGGCTGTCGGTCGGCATCGAGGACGTCGAGGACCTGCTGGCCGACCTGGACCAGGCGCTGGCCTGATGGCCCCGTCGCAGGGGCCCGCCGCGCGCTTGCGCGCGGTGGGGGGCGACGGGGTCCTTGTTCAGCGCGGGGCGGTGAGGATGCGCGGGCCGTCGTCGGTGACCGCGATGGGGGGCTCGACGGGCGCGGCCCGGCTGCCGTCGGCGCTGCGCAGCGTCCAGCCGTCGGCGTCCACCCGGTAGTCGTCCTGCCCGCCGGCGAGGAACCACGGCTCGATCGCGATCACCAGCCCGGCGCGCAGCGGCACCCCGCGCCCGGCGCGGCCCTCGTTGGGCACGTGCGGGTCGGCGTGCATGGTGCGCCCGACCCCGTGGCCGCCCTGGTCGGTGTTGATGCCGCAGCCGGCCGCCCGTCCGACCGCGGCGATCGCGGCGGAGATGTCCCCGACCCGGTTGCCCGGCACGGCCGCGGCGATGCCGGCCTGCAGCGCCCGCTCGGTGGTGTCGACCAGCTGCAGGTCCGCCGGCCGCGGTGTGCCGACCGGGAAGGTGATCGCCGCATCGCCCACCCAGCCGTCCAGCGTGGCCCCGGCGTCGACGCTGAGCAGGTCGCCGTCCTCGAGCTGCTGCGGGGTGGGGATGCCGTGCAGCGCGACGTCGTTCACCGACAGGCAGACGACGCCGGGGAACGGCGGGGTCGTGCTCAGCGGCTGGTAGTCCAGGAACGGCGAGGTCGCGCCCGCATCCGCCAGGACGTCGCGGGCCACCTCGTCGAGCTGGGTGAGCCGCATGCCGGGGGCGGCCGCCGCCCGTACCGCGGCGAGCATCCGGGCCACGACGGCGCCGGCAGCCCGCATCGCGTCCAGCTCGCCGGGGGTCCGCAGCTCGATCATGTCGTCGTCCTCGAAGTCGTTCCGGTATTGCTATCCCGGTATTAGTATCACGCGCATGGTGCGACCGCCGCTGACCCCCGCCGAGCGCGACCGCGGCCGGCGACTGGGCGCCCTGCTGCGCACCGCCCGGGGCGAGCGCACCCCGGCGGAGGTCGCCGCCGCGTCCGGCGTGAGCCTCGAGGCGCTGCGCAAGATCGAGTCCGGCCGGGTCCCGACGCCGGCGTTCTTCACCGTCGCCGCGCTCGCCCGCGCCCTCGAGCTGCCCCTCGACGAGCTCGCCGGCACCCTGGACGATCCCGACGTCCTCTCCGCCTGAAAAAGGACCCCCTTGCCCCCCGGAAAGGACCCCGTCCTCCTCACCCCTCGCGAGCTCGGGGCGAGCCTCGGGACGGGGCCTTCAAGGCTCGCGGCGGGCCCCTACAAGGTGGCCATGTCTGCCACGAGGACGACGTGAGCGAGCCCCGGGTCACCGTCGTCGTCGCGACCCGGGACCGCCGCGAGTCGCTGCTGCGCTCGCTGCACCTGCTCGACCAGCCGGGCGGGCCGCCGGTGATCGTGCTGGACAACGGCTCGACCGACGGCACCGCCGAGGCAGTCCGCACCTCCCACCCGCGGGTGCAGGTGGTCCGGCTCCCCACGAACGCCGGCGCGGTCGCCCGCACCGACGGCGTCCGCCGGGCCGCGACGCCCTACGTCGCCTTCGCCGACGACGACTCCTGGTGGGATCCCGGCGCGCTGGAGACGGCCGCCGACCTCCTCGACGCCCACCCCCGGGTCGCGGTGGTCGTCGGCCGGGTGCGGATGGCCGCCGACGGCAGCGAGGACGCCGTCACCCACAAGCACCGCCGCGAGGTCCTGGGTCGCTCCCCCGGCGCCCCGGGTCCCGACGTGCTGAGCTTCCCGGCGTTCGCCGCCGTCGTGCGCCGGGACGCCCACCTCGCCGCCGGCGGCTTCTCCCCGCTGCTGTTCTTCGGCGGCGAGGAGCATCTGCTGGCCCTGGACCTGGCCGCCGCCGGGTGGCAGCAGGTCTTCGCCGAGGACGTCGTCGCCTGGCACTCTCCCGCCGGCCCCGATCGACCCACGCCGGCCCGCTGGGCGCTGCAGACCCGCAACGACGTGCTGGTCGACTGGCTGCGTCGACCGCTGCCCGTCGCCCTCGGCACGACCCGTCGGCTGGCGGTCAAGGCGGTGAGGGACCCGGCCGCGCGGCGTGCGCTGGCCGGACTGCTGCGCCGGCTCCCGGTCGCCCTGCATCAACGTCGACCGGTGCCGGCCGAGGTCGAACGCCGCTTCGCCACCGCCCAGCGGCCGGCCGGCTGAGCGATCAGTCGACCAGATCCGTCGACCAGATCAGTCGACCAGCGCCAACGCGCCGGTCGGACAGGCGCGCACGGCCGTCGCCACCTGCGAGACGTCCGCGGGCTGGCGCACCTGCAGGACGCCGTCGTCATCGAGCTCGAACACCTCCGGCGCCTCCATCTCACAGATCCCCGAGCTCATGCAGCGCTCCCGGTCGACGACCACCCGCGTCATCGGGGCCCCGTCAGCCGGGCCGGCAGCCGCTTGAGGCCGTTGACGAAGGAGGACTGCAGCCGGGCCGGCTCCCCGCTGACCTCCAGGTCGGGCAGCTGCTCGGCGAAGGCGCGGAACGCGACGCCGATCTCCCGCCGGGCCAGGTGGGCGCCCAGGCAGAAGTGCGGGCCGCGGGAGCCGAAGCCGACGTGCGGGTTGGGATCGCGCGCCAGGTCGAGGCGGTGCGGGTCGGCGAAGACGGCGGGGTCCCGGTTGGCCGCGCCGTAGAAGAGCAGGAACTTCGACCCGGCGGGGAACGACCGGCCCGACAGCTCGACGTCCTGCGTCGCCGTCCGCCGCATCCAGGTGATCGGGCTGGTCCACCGCACGATCTCCTCGACCGCGGTGCGGGTGAGCCCGGGGTCGGCGGCCCAGCGGTCGCGCTCGGCGGGGTGCTCGGACAGCGCCAGCACGCCCTGGGAGATGGCGTTACGGGTGGTCTCGTTGCCCGCGACCAGCAACAGGATGAAGAACGACGCGATCTCCTGGGAGGTCAGCCGCTCGCCGTCGACCTCGGTGGTCACCAGGGCGGTGGTGAGGTCGTCGGCCGGGCGGGAGCGCCGCTCCGCGGCCAGCCGGGTCATCAGCCGCGCCAGCGCCTCACCGGCCTGCAGGAACGCGGTGACCGCGTACTCCTCGTCCTCGATCAGCTCGGGGTCGCCGCCGGAGAGGATGACGTTCGACTGCTTGAGCACCATCGCCCGGTCGTCGTCCGGGA
The DNA here is from genome assembly GCA_025966175.1 of Modestobacter sp. Lineage (GTDB taxonomy): Bacteria > Actinomycetota > Actinomycetes > Mycobacteriales > Geodermatophilaceae > Modestobacter. The sequence continues at coordinate 6,517 of JAOPVN010000288.1, forward strand.
TGCCCATCATGTCGCAGATGACCCGCAGCGGGATCGGTGCGGCCAGGTCGGCGACGACGTCGATGCTGCCGTCGCCGCCCCCGGCCTTCTGCCGCGCCAGGGCCACCACGTCGTCGGCGACCGCCTGGACGTTGCCGACCAGCTTCTCCAGCACCCGCGGGGTGAACGCCTTCGCCACGATCCGGCGGATCTTGCCGTGCCGGGGGTCGTCCATGCTGATCAGCGAGCCGTAGAACTCGTTGAGGTCCGGCGGCATGTCCGCGATGGAGACCGCCCCGGAGCCGGAGGCGAACAGCGCCGGCCGGCAGCTGATCGCCTCCACGTCGGCGTACCGGGTGACCGCGTGGTAGCCGGCACCGGGCTCGATGTAAGGGATCACCGGCTCGGCGAAGAAGGCGAACGGGCTCTCCCGGCGGAGCAGGTCGAAGACGGCGTGCCGCTGGTCCGGCGGCGCCCCCCAGAACTCCCGGTCGGAGAGGTCGATGGCGTCCAGCGTCGGCGTTGGCACGGCGGGCCTCCCGGGCGGTGGAACGGAGGGTGTCGGCCCGCTCACGCTAGCCCAGACGTGACCGGCGACACACTCCCCTGCTCAGCCCTCGGCGAGCTGCCGGACGAACCACTCCCGCGCCTGCGCGTTCCCGGCGGCGCCGCGGCGGCGAGCCTCGGCCAGCTCGCCGGACAGGGTGCCCGACAGCGCGTGCTCGAGCGCCGCGTCCAGCGTGGCCGGATCGATCTCCCCGGCCTGGAGCACGATCGGCCAGCCCAGCGCGGCGGCCTGGGCGCTCACCTTGGCACCGCCCCCGACCGCGTCGCAGGCGATCACCGGGACGTCGTGCGCCAGCCCCAGCACCAGTGCGTGCAGTCGCATGCTGACCACCACGTCGGCCCGCCGGACGAGCGCCTCCACCTGCGAGGGGAAGCGTTCGTACGGCTTGTCGAAGAGGTCCATGCCCAGCTCGAACCACGGGATGCCGCGGGCGCCGAGCCAGCCCTCGATCGTCGCGCGCACCCGGTCGGCCTGGCTGCGCGCCCCGTACTCCTCCTGCGGCGGAGCGAAGGCCACGGCCACGACCGGGACGTCGGGAGTGGTCATGCCGATCGCCAGGTCCGGCCGGGAGACCCCTGGCGCGTCGCGCTCCCACACCCGGTGGAACAGCGGCCGGGCGTCGTCGGGCACCGCCGAGACGTTCACCGCCCAGCGCCGGGCATGGGCGAAGGCCGCGGTGAGCTCGCGGAGCAGCGGCACGTCGGTCAGCGGGCCGCTGACGAAGACCAGGTGCGTGTAGTCCGCCGGGTCCAGGTCCCGCCAGTGCGGTCCGCGCCCCAGGTAGGGCGCCCAGGCGACGTCGTGGTCGATCCCCAGCTCGGTCAGCCAGCCGACGACGACGTCGGCCGCCAGCTCGTCGCCGATGGTGGCGATCACCTCGTCGAAGCTGAACCAGCCGGTGACCAGGACGCGCATGTCCCCACCCTTTCAGGCGCCCGGCCGGCGGGAACGTCCGGACCGGCTCAGCGGTTGAGCCGACGACGGCGCCGACCGCAGGCGCCCCCAGGAGGACGACGTGAGCACTCCCGAGCCGACCCTGCCCGACCCCGCCGCGCTGGCAGCCGAGCGGGCCCACATCCGTGACCGGCACCTGCGCGCCACCGGGGAGCGGCCCGCCTCGACCGCCCGCGGCCTGCACCACACCGCGCTGATCAGCAGCGACGTGGAGACGACGATCCGCTTCTACCAGGACGTGCTGGGCTTCCCGCTCACCGAGCTGATCGAGAACCGCGACTACCCCGGTTCCTCGCACTTCTTCTTCGACATCGGCAACGGCAACCTGCTGGCGTTCTTCGACTTCCCCGGCCTGGACGTCGGGCCGTACGCCGAGGTGCTCGGCGGGCTCCACCACTGCGCCATCTCGGTCGACCCCACCCGGTGGGAGGCGCTCGTCGGCCGCCTCGAGGAGGCCGGTGTCGAGCACGAGGTGCACAGCGGCGTCTCGGTCTACTTCCGCGACC
>JAOPVN010000300.1 GCA_025966175.1 Modestobacter sp.
GGAACGCGTTCACGTGCCCGACCTCGCACCGTCGATGTGCCCGACGAGGAGGCGGTCAGGCGTGGAGCCGTCTCCCGCAGGGCCGTACGCCGGGACAGCAGGGCGCCCCAGGGAGAACGGCCGGCCACGTCCCACATCGACATCGTGTCGGCCGGGTCGTCACCCCGCGGACGTGAGGTCGCCGCCAGTACGCGGACTTCACCTTCACCGACGCCCCGGGCGGGGGGCCGGCATCGAGAAGGCGGACGCGGAGCTGCGCGCGGCCTGCGCCGACAACGGCCGGAAGGTCGAGTCCATCGTGCTGCGCCAGATCGTCCTGGACGACACCGACGAGCTGGCTCTGAAGAAGGTCGAGATGTACCACGAGGGCAGCGACGTCGTCGCCGTCGCACATGGCCGGCAACGACGAGATCGACAAGCTGGGGACGTCGTCCGCGGCTGCGGCGGCACAGCTGACCGCGCACGAGAGCGCGGCGATCGCCAACGGCCTGCTCGCGGGCTCGCCGGCGACGGTGGCGCGGCAGCTCAACGAGATCGCCGCCGTGCAGGGCACCGGCGGCATCCTGATGAGCTTCGACGACGACCACGAGACGGTCGACCGGTTCGGCGCCGAGGTGGTGCCGCTGCTGGACTTCGACCTGACGGCCCACTGAGGGCCGCAGTTCCGCGCTCGCCGGTGTGCGGTCTCCTCCGCGAGGAGGCCGCACACCGGCAAGGACGTCAGCCCCCTTCGCGGAGCGCCGAGATCGCCGCCCGCCGGGTCCACCGCAGCACCGCCAGCGAGGCCACCACGAAGCTCGCCACCACGGCCGCCGCGAACAGCGACAGATACCCCCAGGGCACGGCCAGCGCGCTCGGCGGCGGGTCGAACACCCCGGACAGCACCGAGACCAGCACCCGGGCCAGCACCGAGCCCAGCGCGACGCCGAGCACGAGGCCACCCACCAGGACCAGCGCCGCCTCCCCGACCACGAAGGCCGCGGTCTGGGAGGGCCGGGCCCCGAGTGCCCGGATCACCGCGAAGGTGCGGCGGCGCTCGGTCATCCCCAGCGCCAGGACCAGGCCGCCCGCCGCCGCGCCGAGGGCGAAGGAGAAGCCGAGTTCCAGCAGGGTCAGCCCGCGCAGGTCGATCGAGGAGAGGCTGGACCCGATGGTGGCGACGGCGGCCGACAGCTCGCTCACCGTCGCCCCCGGCCCGGCCGCCGTGCGGATCGCCTCGGTCACCCGGGAGCTGTTCCGGCCGCCGGTGTCCACCAGGAAGGCACTGACCGAGTCGTCGCCGGTCACCGACGCCAGGTAGGCGGCGTTGGCGACCAGGAAGCTGTCCCGCGGCGCGGTCGGGAACTCATTCGCCACCCCGACGTAGCGGAACGGTGCGGTGACCGGACCGCCGTCCGCCGCGGTCTGGACCCGCAGCTGCACGGTGTCCCCCAGGTGCAGCTGGTAGTCCGTCACCGTCTCCGCCGAGACGAGGACCCCGTCCGGGGTCGACACCAGCCGCTGCATCAACTGGTCCGCCGTGCCCCCGGTGAACCAGCTGTCCTCCAGTGACGTGGCTGTGGTGACCGTGTCCGGGCGGACGCCGAAGAGGTCCTGCAGGTCTGCACCGACGTAGGCGAAGCGGTGCTGCAGCGGCTCCACGGCCCGCACTCCGGGCACCGCCGCCAGCGCCTGTCCGGCTGTCGCGGGTACGTGCGCGCCCGGGGGCTCGGCGACCGTCACGTCTGATCCGTTGGTCAGCCGCGCGTCGACCAGCGCCTGCTGCTCGTACGTCGCCCCGAACGACGCCGTGGAGACGGCGAACGCGACCGCGAGGGCCAGCACGACCACCCCGCGGGTGACCAGCCCGCGGGAGCGCCCCAGGCTCGCGGCGATCACCCCCGCGAGCGGGCCGGAGAGCGGTCGCAGCAGCCCGGTCAGCAGCGGCCGCCCGCGACGCAGCAGCAGGTCGGTGAGCCGCCAGCACAACAGGCCCCCGCCGATCCAGAGGAGGGCGGGCCCGAGGAAGGCCCAGTAGTCCACCGAGATCGCGGCCACCCCCTCCGGGGCGAGGACCAGCGCGTACCCGACGCGACTGGTCGCCCGGATGAGCAGCGCGGCGCCCACCAGCAGCAGGAGGTCGACGCCCAGTCGGGCCCAGAGCGGACGGCCCGCGGGCCGGGTGACCCCCGCCGCCACGACCCGGCCGGCGCGCCAGGCCCGCTCGGCCGGCACCACGATCGTGACCACCGCGACCGTCAGCCCGGCGACCGCCGCCAGAGCCGCCCAGCCGCCGGCGCTGCCCGGGGTGGCGCCGAAGGCGGCCGAACCGAAGGCGAGCCGGCCGAGCCCCGCGGCCAGCCCGAGGCCGACCAGTGCTCCGAGGAGACCCACGAGAGCCGCCTCGGCGACGGCGAGGGAGAGGACCTGGCGGTGCAGGGCCCCGCGGGTCCGCAGCAGCGCCTGCTCACGCTGCCGCCGCATCCCCCCGGCGCCGGCCACGGACGCCGTCAGCACCCCGGCGAGCACGGCACCCGGCAGTCCGAGGAACAGGAAGAGGAGCTGCGCGTAGAGGGCATCTCCTCGAGCGGCGTCCAGCGTGGCGGCCAGGTTGTCGCCCACGACCCCCGCGCCGGCAAGGGCCAGATCGGTGTTGCGGGCGGTGCCCCCCTCGGCGACGAACGCGGCCGCCGGGTCCGCGGGCAGCGGGGCGTCGCGCCCGACGTGCACCTGCGCGGTCAGCAGATCGACCCGGCCGGCCGCGAGCGGGTCGAACACCTGCTGCCAGAGCTGCGCCGGGAGCAGCAGCACGTTGTCCGGTGGCGCGGTGGGCTGGGCGCCCACCGGCGCGCCCACCGTCTGGAAGAGCACATCGGCCTGCGGCAGGTCGATGACGCCCTGGACGGTCACCCGCGCGTCGGGCAGGCCGGGGCGGGCGATGGACACCACGTCCCCGATGCCCACCCGCAGGTTGGCCGCGGTCTGCTGGGCGACCAGGACCCCCGTGTCGGCGCCGGCGAGCGTCCGGAGCTGGCCCGGGAAGTCGGTGCGGTAACCGTCCTGGATGCCGAGCACCTGCGCGGCCCCCGTGGTCTGCAGGGTCGTCGCGCCACCGGCTGCCGCCGTCATCGCGGAGAGCGCCGGGACGGACGCGAAGTCGACCCGGTCGGTGACCGCCGTGCCGGGCTGGTCGGCCACCACCGCGGCGACCCGGGCCGGGTCCGCGCCGGCGGCCACCTGGACCTGCCAGTCGACGGCCACCCGGGCGATCGCTCGGTCGGTCATCGTCGCCCGGCTGGAGGCGAGGAACGCCCCGATCGCGGCCAGCAGGGCCACGGCCGTCACCACGCCGGTGGCAACCGCGACGAGCCGACCGGTGCGCCGGCGGACCAGCCCGCCGACCCAGCTCGCGATCACCTGAGCGCCGCCCCGGCGGCGGCGTTCAGCAGGTGTCCGTCGGTCATGGCCCACCGGTCCGGGAGCCGCTCGGCGACCGATGGATCGTGCGTGCTCACCACCAGGGCAGCGCCCAGCTCGGCCACCGCGTGCAGCAGCACGTCCAGCACGTGCCCCCCGGTGCGGTGATCGAGCTGACCGGTCGGTTCGTCGGCGAGGACCAGGGCGGGTGCCCCGGCCAGCACGCGGGCGATGACCACCCGCTGGCCCTGCCCGCCGGACAGCTCGTCGGGGAAGGCGGGCGCGAGCTCCAGCAGCTCCAGGTCGGTCAGCGCGCGCAGCGCCCGCTCCCGGGCGACCGGCTCCGCGACACCGGCCAGCAGGAGGGGCAGCGCCACGTTGTCGGTCACGTCCAGCGCCGGCACCAGGCTCGGCGCCTGGAACACCACCCCGACGCCCTGCGGCCGCCCGTCCCGCACCATCAACGCGGGCCAGTCGACGGTGCCGGTCGTGGGGGCGTCCAGTCCGGCCAGCAGGTGCAGCAGGGTCGACTTCCCCGATCCGGACTCGCCGGTGAGCGCGACGCGTTGCCCGGCCCCCACCTGGCAGGTGACGTCGTCCACGGCAACCACCTCGGTGGCCCCGCGGCCGAACACCCGGGAGACCCCGCGGCAGTCGACCACGGGACCCGCGGGGCGGGTCACGGCGCGACCTGCACGTGCGGCTCGGTCCAGCGGCCGTCGGCCATCAGCAGCACCCGGTCGGCCGCCGCGGCGACCTCCGGGCTGTGGCTGGCGATCACGATCGCCGCGCCGCCCTCCGCCGCACCCCGGAAGAGCTCCAGGACGCGACGCTCGTTGGCCAGGTCGAGCTCACCGGTCGGCTCGTCGGCGATCAGCACCGCCGGCGCGGCGGCCAGGGCGACGGCGAGACCGGCCCGAGCCAGCTCCCCGCCGGACAACTCGGCCGGCATCGCGCGGGCGCGGTGGCCGAGGGAGACCTGGTCGAGCAGCTCGGCGACCGACGGCCCGGTGGGGCCGCCCCGGCCGCGGATGCGCTGGACCAGCTGCAGGTTGGCGCGCACGTCCAGGTGGTCGACGAGGTTGCCGGTCTGGCGCAGGACGCCGATGAGCCGGCGTCGCAGCAGCGTCCGTTCCCCCTCCGGACGGTGGCTCATCAGCTCCCCGGCGACCCGGACCTGGCCGCCGTCGGGCTCGTCGAGGCCGGCCAGCAGCGCGAGCAGGGTCGACTTGCCCGAGCCCGACGGCCCGGACACGACGACGACCTCGCCGGCTCCCACGGCGAGCGAGACGCCGCGGAGGGCGAGCGTCTCCTCGCTGCCGGCCCGGTAGAAGCGGTAGAGGTCCCGCGCGACCAGCGGCGGACCCGGCCGCGCAGCTGCGAGGACGGTGCGAACGCGGGTACCCACAGCGGCGGTCATGCCCAGGCGAAGGAGTTGCTGACCTGGCGCCAGGCGTCGACGTCATCGGCGCCGTGCGGCCCGCTGAGCGTGAGCAGCACCTCCGACCCGTTCCGCCAGAAGACGTAGAGCTCGACGTCATCGGTGACCACCCGCCCGGTGACCGGGTCGGGCGCGGCGTCCGCGGAGTAGCTGGCGTGCACCGCGTCGCCGGCCGGCAGGGTGCGGGCCTCGACCTTCCCCGGGACGACGTTGCTGCCCTGTGCCGCCACGTCGCTCAGCTCGGAGGTGCGCACCGAGTCGACGGTGGGCTGCGGCCGGCCGTTGAGCTGCTGGACGGTGACGGTGTTCAGCTTGTCGGTGAAGGAGACGCCGTTCGACAGGTCCGTGCGCCCCCACCCCTCGGGGACCGTGACCGTGAACGAGGCGTCGGCCGGCGAGTAGGGCACGTAGACCTGGTTGTCCGGGATGTCGCCCAGCGGGCTGGACTCACTCGACGCTGCCGCGCTGCCGGACGCCTGGCCCTGGGTCGAGCTCCCACCGGACGCGCAGCCGCCGACCAGGAGGGCCGTGGCGATGACCGCGGCGAGGACGACGGGCGACCGGGAGCGCTTCATGCCGCGATCGTGGTCGATCAGCGCTGAGAGAGTGCTGAGGGAACTGCTCCGCCGCGGGCCTCCGGTCCCTGCGGAGCGGTCGGGCCGCCGCCTGCCGTCCGGGGGTGCGCCCGGGTGCGGAAGACCCAGCCGCGGAGGAGGACGAAGCGCAGCAGCGTGGCCAGCGCGTTGGCCACGACCAGCAGCGCGACCTCGGTGCCGCGGGCCGGGGTGGCGGTGAGCGCGTGCAGCACGGCC
>JAOPVN010000311.1 GCA_025966175.1 Modestobacter sp.
CGGGTGAGCACCTCGGCCGTCGCCGGCCGGTCGGCCTCCAGGGGCGCCAGGGCCGCGGTCAGGAGCTCGGCGCGCTCCTGCGGGCGGCGGGCGGCCCAGCCGGGGAACGCCCGGTGGGCGGCGCTGACCGCCTCTTCGGCCAGCTTGGCGCTGGCCGCGGCGGCGTAGCCGACCACGGAGACGCCGTCGACGGGGTCGACCACCTGGAGCGAGTCGTCGGTGGCCCGCGTCTCGCCGTCGATGAACAGGTGCGTGCGGATCTCCGGCAACTGATCGAGGGCTGGCACGGTGTTCTCCCGGCATCGGCGGTGGGGGAGCCGTCGGCGCCCCTGTGGTGCGGCTCACGGTAGGGCGGCCGGGGGCGGGAGACCCGCGTCGGTCGACCTGACCACGGCGCGCGCCCGCGGAGGGGCCACCCGCGACATGTGACGTAGCTCTGCGAGCGGCGACCCCGCGGGAGCCGTACCCGGCCCGACGGGGGGTCCGCACGGCCGCCCGACCTGCGAAGCTGTCCGCGGGGGCACCGGCCGCACCGACGCGGCCGGACCACGACGGAGTGGGGGCACTGCCGATGCGAGCGCCCCTCGGGACAGCCGAGGACGTGGCCACCCGCGTGCTGCGCGCGATGGTCGACGTCTGTGCGGACGGGCTCGGGCTGGTGCACGTCGACGGCCGGCTCACCGAGCTCAACGATGCCGGTCGCGGCATCCTCGGCTGCGCCGGGGACGACCCCGCCGGGGTGCTCAGTCCCTTCGGGCCCGCCGCGGCCGGCACCGGGCTACCGCACGACAGTGGCGCACTGGTCACGATCACCACCCTCGACGGCCGGCGGCGCACCCTGGAGTACCGGCTGTCCCCGCTGGACGACGGCACCGCGGCCGTCTGGTTCAGCGACGTCACCGACGCGCTGCGCCAGCAGCACCGGCTCACCGCGATCGCCCGGGCGGCCTCCAGCGTGGCCGGCGTGCACTCCCTGCGCACCACCCTGGACGCCGTCGCCCGGGAGGTGGTGGCCGCCGCCCAGCTGGGCGCCGTGCAGATCCTCGCGCTCGACGACCCGCACGAGGAGCTGCAGATCCTCGGCATGGCGGGCTTCGGGGAGCCCGCCGACTTCACCGAGCGGCTCAGCGCCTGCCGGCGGCTGGGCGCGCACGTGCGGTTCATGGACGCCTTCGAGTCCGGCCGGCCGGTCGTCGACGTGCACCGGAAGGCGGCCATCCTCGCCGACCCGCGGTGGGCTCCGTTGCACGAGGTGATGGACCGCCCGGACTGGGACAGCTTCGTGGCGATACCGCTCATCGTCCGCGGCCGCACCGTCGGGGTGATGAACGCCTACTACCTGCCCGGCGACGACCCCGGACCCAGCTCCCTGGTGTTCCTGGAGGCGATGGCCGACCACGCGGCGGTGGCGATCGACACCGCCGCTCTGCTGGCCCGGACCCGCTCCCAGGCGGAGTCCGAGGAGCGCCGCCGGCTGGCCCGGGACCTGCACGACTCGGTGGTCCAGCAGCTGTTCTCGATGCGGCTGCAGGCCGGTGCGCTGCAGGCCCAGCTGGATGACGGGAACTCCGCCCCCGCCCGGGTGCGGGCTGCCGCCCAGGAGCTCGCCGAGCTCTCGAAGAGCGCGCTGGCGGACCTGCGCGGCCTGGTCTTCGAACTGCGACCGCTGGACCTGGCCGAGCGCGGCCTGCTCGAGTCGGTGCGGGTGCACGCCGAGGGGCTGGAGGTGCGGGCCGGTCTCGGGGTCACGGTCTCCGCCCCGGCGGACCTGCAGATCACCTGGGGGCTGGACGTCCAGGAGGACGTCTACCGGATCGTCCAGGAGGCACTGCACAACACCGTCAAGCACGCCCGGGCCACCGGGGCGGAGGTGCGCTTCCAGGCAGCGGCCGACGGTGGGGCTGTGGTCGTCGAGGTGCTCGATGACGGACGGGACACCGACGACACGGCCCCCGGGCGCGGGCCCACCCTGGGCATCGTCTCGATGCGGGAACGCGCCGAACGGTGGGGAGGCCGGCTGGCGGCCGGCCCCCGCTCCGGTGGCGGCTGGGCGGTCCGGCTCGTGCTGCCGCTGACCCCGGCCCGGCTCGACGGAGGAGGGCGATGACCAGGCTGCCGGACAGGGAGGTGGCCGCGGGGACGATCCGGCTGATGGTCGTCGACGACCACGCGATCGTCCGGCGCGGCATCCTGGCCTACGTCGACGCGGTGCCGGCGCTGACGGTGGTCGGTGAGGCCGTCGACGGGCAGGAGGCACTGGCCCGGCTCGGCCAGTGGCAGGCCGACGGGACGCCGCTGCCGGACGTCGTCCTCATGGACCTGCAGATGCCGCGGATGGGTGGGATCGAGGCGACCGAGGCGATCGCGCGCGCCCATCCCGAGGTGAAGGTCGTGGTGCTCACCAGCTTCGGCGAGGTCGAGCGGGTGCACGCCGCGCTGGCCGCCGGTGCGGCCGGGTACCTGCTCAAGGACGCCGAGCCGGCCGAGGTGGTCGCGGCGATCCGGGCGGCGGCCGCGGGGGAGGTCCACCTGGATCCCGCCGTCGCTCGGCAGCTCACCCGGCGGATGGCCGGGCCCCAGGTGGGTCTGGCGGCGCTGACGCCGCGCGAGCGGGAGATCCTCGTGCTCGTCGCGCAGGGGCGCGCCAATCGGGACATCGCCGACCGGCTGGTGATCAGCGAGCGGACCGCTCGCACGCACGTCAGCAACGTGCTGGCCAAGCTGCAGCTGCCCTCGCGCACCCAGGCCGCGCTGCTGGCCATCCGGGAGGGACTGATCCCGCCGCCGAGCTGAGCGGCCGGCGCACGGCACGCGGCCGCGACGAATGACGTAGCCGGCCCCTGTCGCATCGCTCGCCCAGGAGCTGCCTGCCGACCGATCCGGTGCCGTCCCGAGCCACCTAGCGTCGTCGTGAGCGGGGTCACGGCACCGCCGTCGCCTCCTTCGCCTGAGGAGCTCTCCATGACGACATCCCCGCTGGTCTCGAACGGCTGGTACCTGGGGGCGTTCTCCGACGAGGTCGGGCGCACCCTGCTGCAGCGCTGGATCCTGAGCCGCCCGGTCTGCTTCTACCGGCTGCGGGACGGCACGGTCACCGCCCTGGAGGACCGCTGCCCGCACCGCCGCTTCCCGCTGTCGCTGGGCCGGCTGGACGGCGACGTCATCGAGTGCAACTACCACGGCTACCGGATCGACGACCGCGGCAGCTGCGTCGGGGTGGCCGAGCAGCCCGACGTGCCCAGGAACGCGAAGGTGCACCGGTTCCCGCTGCTGGAGCGGGACGGCGTCATCTGGATCTGGACCGGTGACCCGGAGCAGGCGGACCCGGCGCTGCTGCCGGACACGTCGTGGCTGACCGACCCCGGCTGGACCCACGTGAAGGGCCTGGTGCCGCTGAAGTCGCGACACGTGCTGCTGGTGGAGAACCTGCTCGACCTCACCCACGAGACGTTCCTGCACCCGACCAGCATCGGGAACGCCGCCGTCGCCCGGACCCCGATCGACGTGACCAGCGAGGGCGACCGGGTGTCGTTCACCCGGCACATGGTCGGCATCGAGGCGCCGCCGTTCTACCAGCGGTCGATGGGGCTGACGTCCCCGGTCGACAGGTGGCAGGACGGTGACTTCCATGCCCCCGGGGTGTTCGTGCTCAACATCCGGCTCGCCCCGACCGGCACCGAGGAGCCCGAGGGCTACCACATGAAGGTCATGTACGGCATGACCCCGGAGACCGGGACGACCACGCACGACTTCTTCGTGCTCGGCCGCGACTACCTGACCGACGACGCCGAGCTGTCGGCCTTCCAGCTGCAGCAGCAGCTGGCGGTGATGCAGGAGGACGTCGACGCCCTGGAGGTCCAGGAGGTCATGGTGGCCTCGGAGACGGTGCCGATGACCGAGTCGAGCATCCGGTCCGACGTCGCCGGGATCCGCGGGCGGCGGCTGCTGGAACGGATGCGCAAGCGGGAGACGCCCGCGGACGGGGCACGGTCCGCTGACCGGCCGCGGCCGGTCAGCGGACCCGCGCCGACGCCGACTCCCGCGCCTGCCGGGGTGGTCGGCGGATGAGCACGTTCGTCCTGGTGCACGGCGCCTGGCACGGCGGCTGGTGCTGGGACCGGGTGGCGCCGCTGCTCCGGGCGGCCGGCCACGAGGTGCACGCACCGACGCTCACCGGGCTCTCCGAGCGGGCCCACCTGCTCTCGCCGCAGGTGGGGCTGGACACGCACATCGAGGACGTCGTCCGGCTGCTGGACGTGCTCGGCCTCACCGGCGTGGTGCTGGTCGGGCACAGCTACGCCGGGCAGCTGGTCAGCGCGGTCGCCGACCGGCGCCCCGGGCGGATCGCCCGGCGGGTGTACCTGGACGCCTTCGTCGGCGAGGACGGCGAGACGGCGGTGTCACTGCAGCCGGAGACGGTGGCGCACCACTGGGCCGAGTCGGCCGCCGAGCAGGGCTTCGGCTGGCTGGTGCCGGTGCGCAAGCTCGAGGTCCTCGGCGTCACCGAGCAGGCCGACGTCGACTGGCTGACCCCGCGCCTGACACCGCACCCGTGGAAGACCTACACCGACCCGCTGCGGCTGACCGGCGCCGGCGACGGCGTCCCGGCCGCCTTCATCGAGTGCGTCAGCTGGATGCGGGTGTTCCGGTCGCAGGCCGAGCGGGCGCGGCAGCGCGGCTGGCCGGTGCACGAGCTGGACACCGGCCACGAGGCGATGGTCACCGCCCCGAAGGCGCTGGCCGACGTCCTGCTCGAGCTGGCCTGAGCGGGGAGGAGAGCTGCCTTGGAGTTCCTGGTGCGGTCGGAGAACCGGCTGCCTGCCGACACCCCGCCCGAGCGGCGGGCGGAGCTGCGGGCCGGTGAGCGGGTGCGGGCGATGGAGCTGCGCGCCGCGGGGGTGCTCAAGCGGCTGTGGCGGGTGCCCGGACGCAACGCCACCGTCGGCCTGTACGAGGCGACCGACCCGGCGGAGCTGCACGACGCGCTGATGTCACTGCCGATGGCGCCGTGGCTGGACGTGCACGTGGAGCCGCTGGCCACCCACCCGCAGGAGCGGACGTGACCGCGGCGACGGACGGCGGCGAGCTGCGGATCACCTTCCGGCAGCACGACGGCGAGATGCTCGGCTCGTGCTGGTGCGGTCGCACCTCCACCAGCTCCCACCCGCGTCAGCTGTGGGAGTGGCTGGACGAGCACGAGCACGCGCCGGCGCCCGCCCCGAGGGGTGCAGGAGGCACGGGTGACTGAGCCGAGGTTCGACCTCCCGGGGACGCCGGTGTTCGACGGGCAGACCGCCCGGCGCGGCCTCCGGATGAACAAGCTGTTCATGAGCCTGCGCTTCCCCGAGAACCGGGAGCGCTTCCTGGCCGACGAGGCGGCCTACTGCCAGGCGTACGGGCTCCCTCCCGAGCAGCAGCAGGCGGTCCTCGACCGGGACTGGCAGGCGATGATCGACCTCGGCGGCAGCATCTTCTACGTCTACAAGCTGGCGATGATGGACGGCCGGTCGATGCAGTACCTCGGGGGCGTCTTCACCGGGATGACCGAGGCGGAGTTCGTGGCGGCGATGCGAGCGGGAGGACGGCGGGATGGCTGAGGTGATCTGGGGCCTGGCGACCTCGCACGTGCCCTCGATCGGCGCGGCGATGGACGGCGGCAGGACCGAGGACCCGAACTGGAAGGCGTTGTTCGACGGCTACCGGCCGGCGCGCGACTGGCTGGCCGGGCACCCGCCGGACGTGGCGATCGTGATCTACAACGACCACGCGAACGGCATCGACCTGGACATCGTGCCGACCTTCGGGATCGGCACCGCCGAGCGCTACGAGGTGGCCGACGAGGGTTTCGGCCGGCGCCCGGTGCCCGATGTCGTCGGGGATCCGGAGCTGTCCCTGCACCTGCTCGAGCACCTGGTCGACGACGGCTTCGACCTCACCGTCTTCCAGGAGCTCGACGTCGACCACGGGCTGACGGTGCCGCTGTCGGTCTGGACGCCGGACCCGGGCGGGGCCTGGCCGTGCCCGGTGATCCCGCTGTTGGTCAACGTCATCCAGTACCCGCAGCCCACCGCCGCGCGGTGCTACGCGCTGGGCCAGGCCATCGGCCGGGCGCTCGCGAGCTACGACCAGGAGGTGACGGTCGGCATCCTGGGTACCGGCGGGATGTCGCACCAGCTGGCCGGCGCCCGCGCGGGCTTCATCAACCCGGAGTTCGACGCCATGTGGCTCGAGGCGATCGAGACGGACCCCGCGAAGCTCGCCGCGCTGACCCGCGAGGAGCTGATCCGGCTGGCCGGCTCGGAGGGCATCGAGCTGATCATGTGGCTGATCATGCGGGGGGCGATGAACGACCGCATCGCACGGGTGCACGAGACCTACTTCGTCCCCGCGTCGAACACCGCAGCGGCGCTGGCGCTCTTCGACAACCGGGCGCCCGCGCTGCGCTGACCGACAGGTGCCGGTGGGCGGGGACGGCCGCGCACGGCAGGATGACGGGGTGACCCGCGCGCCGTACCTCTCCGCCCGGCTGCAGGGCTTCGGGACGACGGTCTTCGCCGAGATGAGCGCCCTCGCGGTGGCCACCGGCTCGATCAACCTGGGGCAGGGCTTCCCCGACGAACCGGGGCCGCCGGAGGTGCTCGACGTCGCCCGGGCGGCGATCGGCACCGAGTACGACCAGTACCCGCCCGGCGCGGGCCAGCCCGACCTGCGCGCGGCCGTCGCCGAGCACCAGCAGCGCTTCCGCGGGCTGACCTACGACCCGGCCGACGAGGTGCTGGTGACCGCGGGGGCGACCGAGGCGCTGACCGCCGCGCTGATCGCCCTGCTCGAACCCGGCGACGAGGTCGTGCTCTTCGAGCCGATGTACGACAGCTACGCCGCGGCGGTCGCGATGGCCGGCGGCGTGCTGCGGCCGGTGCCGCTGCGACCGCCGCCCGCCGTCGCCGGTGAGGTCACCGACGCCCCGTGGACCTTCGACGAGGCCGAGCTGCGCGCGGCGGTGACCCCGCGGGCCCGGCTGCTGCTGCTCAACACCCCGCACAACCCGACCGGCAAGGTCTTCACCCGCGCCGAGCTGGCGGTGCTCGCCGACGTCGCCGAGCTCGGCGACCTGGTCGTGCTCACCGACGAGGTCTACGAGCACCTGGTCTTCGCCGGCGCCGAGCACGTCTCGCCGGCGACCCTGCCCGGCATGCGCGAGCGCACCCTGGTGGTCGGCAGCGGCGGGAAGACGTTCAACACCACCGGCTGGAAGATCGGCTGGATCTGCGGGCCGGCGCCGCTGGTGTCCGCCGTCCGCACCGCCAAGCAGTTCCTCACCTACGTCAACGGCGGGCCGTTCCAGCCGGCGATCGCCGCCGGGCTGCG
>JAOPVN010000341.1 GCA_025966175.1 Modestobacter sp.
GGCGGCGCCGACAGCGGCGCCGAGGGCCCGGCCGACTCCGGCGCGGCCGACAGCGGCGCCGCGGGCACGCACGACGGTGGCGCGGACGGTTCGGCCTGAGCCGTGTCCGACCGTGAACGGCAGGGCCGGGCGTCGTCCTCCCCTCCGGAGGGCGACGCCCGCCCGGCGCTGCGCCGCTGCATCAGCGTCGACCCCCAGGTCTTCGCCGCGGAGCACTGGTCGCGCCGCCCCCTGCTCTCCACCGCCGCCGAGCTCGGCGGCACCTTCACCGACCTGCTGGACCTCGACGCGGTCGACGAGCTGCTGAGCACCCGCGGGCTGCGCACACCGTTCCTGCGGATCGCCAAGGACGGCGCCGTCGTCGACGCCTCGCGCTTCACCGGTTCCCAGGGCGCGGGCGCGGAGGTCGCCGACCAGGTCTCCTCCGACTCGGTGCTCCGGCTGTTCGCCGAGGGCAGCACCGTCGTCCTGCAGGGGCTGCACCGGCTGTGGCCGCCGCTGATCGAGTTCGCCGGCCAGCTCGCCGCCGACCTCGGGCATCCCACGCAGGTCAACGCCTACGTCACCCCGCCGTCCTCGCGCGGGTTCTCCCCCCACTACGACGTGCACGACGTCTTCGTGCTGCAGGTCGCCGGTGAGAAGCACTGGACGATCCACGAGCCGGTGCTCCCCGATCCGCTGCGCACCCACCCGTGGACCGACCGGTCCGCGGAGGTGGCCGCCGCCGCCGAGCGGGCGCCGGTGATCGACACCGTGCTGCGCCCCGGCGACGCCCTCTACCTCCCGCGCGGGTACATCCACTCCGCGGTCGCGCTCGGCGGGATCAGCGCGCACCTCACCATCGGCGTGCACTCGGTGACCCGCTGGGGCGCCGTCGAGTCGGCACTGGACCTGGTGCGCACCGTGGCCGCCGACGACCCGGAGCTGCGCGGTTCACTGCCGCTCGGGGTCGACCTGGCTGACCCGGGGACCACCACCGAGGACGTCGCCGCGGTCCTGTCCGGGCTGCACCGGTGGCTCGACCGGGTGGACCCGGCCGCCGTCGCCGACGCGCTGCGCGCCCGCACCTGGGCCCAGGTCCGGCCGGCTCCGGTGGCGCCGCTGGCCCAGTCCAGTGCGGCCGCCGCGCTGGACACCGACACGGCGCTGCGGGTGCGGCCGCTACTGCGGGTGCAGCTCCGCGAACCGGTCGGCGACCGCGTCGCCCTGGTCGCCGGCCGGCGCACCCACGACCTGCCGGCCACGACCCGCCCCGCGCTGGCCGCGCTGCTCGCCGCCGGTGAGCTCAAGGTCGGCGACCTGCCCGGCCTGGACGCCGCCGACCAGCTCACCCTGGCCCGCCGGCTGGTGACCGAGTCGATCGCGATCGTCCCCGACGCACGGGCTGGGGCACCCGCCGGGCACGATGGGTGTCGTGACCGCGGCACCGGGGCGTGACCCGGCCTCAACGGTGAGTGCGGAGCCCGAGCCGGGGAACCCGATCCCGCCGACCCGCTCCACCCCCTCCGGGCGGCTGGACGCGGCCCGCTGTTCGGTGCAGGCGCTGGTGCGCGGCGACTCCCTGGTGGCGACCGCGCCGCCGGCGCGCCGCTGGCTGCTGGTCGAGCAGCCGGGACCGTGGGGCCGCGATGCGCTGCTGGAGTCCCGGTTCGACCGACGGGTGGCGTCCCGGCTGGCCGCCCGGGCCCGGGAGCTGGGCATGCGGATCCAGTTGGTCCGCCGCGCCGGTGACCGGTTGGCCGACTCCGGCCGGCGGTGGGCGGTCGCCGACACCACTCCCGGCCGGGAGACCATCTGGTGGTCGACCCGGGAGTCCGAGGCCGAGCTGCTGCAGGTGCCCTGGGACGGGTCGGTCGGGACGCCGTCACAGGTGCCCACCTACCTGGTCTGCACGCACGGGGCGCACGACGTCTGCTGCGCGGTCCGCGGGCGGCCGCTGGCCCGGGCGCTGCCTGGTGCCGGCGGACCCGCGGATGTCTGGGAGACCAGCCACCTGGGCGGGGACCGGTTCGCCGCGAACGTCGTCGTCCTGCCCTGGGGCTTCGTGTACGGGCAGGTGCCCGAGGACGGCGACGGGTTGGTCGCCGCGCACGCGGCCGGACAGGTCGCACTGCCGTGGCTGCGCGGCCGGGCCGGGCTGGTGCCCGCGGCGCAGGCGGCGCAGCACCACGCGCGCCAGGAGCTCGGGCTGCTCGGCGTGCACGATCTCGCCTCCCGACGGGTGCGTGAGCTGCCCTCACCGACGCCGGGGGTGGACCGTTACGACGTCGTCCTCGCCGGCCCGGACGGCGAGGACGTGCTGGTCACCGTGGAGAGCCGACTGTCCGCGGAGGCGCACCAGCTGACCTGCGCGGCGGCTCAGCCCGGGCACTGGCGCACCTGGCACCTGCTGGCGCTGCGGGTCAGCGCACCGACGACCCCGACCTGAGCCTCTACCTGAGCTTCAGGCTCAGGGTCGGTCGAGGGACCGACCGCGGGCCGCCAGCAGCGGGATCGACAGCTCGGCCGAGGTGAGCGAGCCGTGGAAGGCGGCCAGCAGCGAGCTGTGCGGCTCGGACAGGACGTCGGTGAACGCCCAGCTCCCCCGGGCCAGCGCGACGACGTCACCGATCCGGTCGGCCACCGCCGCCTCGACGGGGCCGAAGACGCCGCTGTCGATCGCCTCGGCGCGGCTCACCACCCAGGCCCGGTGGCCGAGGACGGACCGCCAGGTGGCGAGGACGTCGTCGGCGGCGCCGGGTTCGGTGTGCACGTAGCGGGCGCGGGGTTCGCCGGTGAGCCGCCGCACGCCGTCGGCGAGACCGGGCTCCTCGCCGATGTCGAGCCGGGTGTGGTCGGGGACGTCGACCATGCCGTGGTCGGCGGTGACCAGCAGGACGGCGTCATCGGGCAGGCCGGCGGCGAGCTGCTCGACCATCCGGTCCACGACGCCGAGCTGGTGCCGCCAGCTCGTCGAGTCGACGCCGCGGACGTGCCCGGTGAGGTCGAGGTCGGCGGTGTAGCCGTACACGAGGCTGCGGTCGCCGGTGGCCAGTGCCGCGTGCACGACGGCGACCAGGTCACCCGGGCTGTAGGCGTTGGCGTAGTCGGCGCCGCGGTAGGCGGCCTTCGTGAGACCGGAGCGGGCGAAGGTGTGCGGACCGACCGCGGTGCAGGTGACGCCGTGGGCGGTGGCCTGCTCGAAGATCGTCGGCTGGGCCTGCCACTGCAGCGGGTCGGGGTCGTCGCGCCACTGGACGTGGTTGAGGGTGCGGTCCTGGCCGGGCACCTCGGTGACGAAGCCGAGGACGCCGTGGCTGCCCGGCGGCAGCCCGGTGCCCAGGGTGACGAGGCTGACCGGGGTGGTGCTGGGGCAGGGGGCGGACAGCACGCCGGCCGGCGTGCCCAGCGCGTTGAGCACCGGGGCCTCCCGGGGGTGGGCGGCGAGGAGCTCGGCGCCGAGCCCGTCGACCAGGAGGACGGCGACCCGGCGGGCGCCGCCGAGGGCGGGCGTGAGGTCCAGCGGGTCGGTGGGCAGGTCTCCGCGGCGCACCGGCACCCCGAGGGCGGTGGCGACGCTGGGCAGCACGTCGGCGAGGGTGCCCGCGCCGTACGCCGGGACGCTGAAGTCGTCGGGCAGCAGAAGGACCCCGTCCTCCCCACCCTTCGCAGGCTCAGGGCGGGACCCGGGACGGGGCCGGATGGGCCAGGACATCAGGGTCGGGTGGCCAGCACGTGCAGGCCGGTCGCGACGTCGCGGTAGGGCGAGGTGCTGGCCAGGGAGAGCTCGAGGGCGCGCAGCGCATCGGGGTCGGCGCCGGACGAGGCCCCGAGCAGGTCGCTGACCACGGAGACCCCACGCCACTGCCCCGGCTCCAGGCCGGCGCCGGCGATCAGCGCGAGCAGCTCCTCGGGGCTGAACCGGCGGCGGGCGGGGCCGCCGCGGCCGGGGGCCGGGTCCTCCCCGGCGAGCAGGGCGCGCGCTTCGACGGGGTGACCACCGACGGCGCGGGCCAGGACGGCGCCGGCCCGGTTGGCCGAGGCGGTGGAGAGCTGGCCGCCGGGGCGCAGCACGCCGGCGATCTGCTGCAGCGTGCTGGCCGGGTCGTCGACGACCTCGAGGACGAAGTGGCAGAGCACCAGGTCGAACAGGTCGCCGGCCGGAAGTGTGGTGAGCATCCGGTCGCCGTCGCCCTGGATGCCACGGACCCGGTCGCCGGCGCCGACGGTCGCCGCCCGACGGTGCAGGGTCGCCAGGGCGTCCGCACTGGGGTCGACGACGGTCACCTGGTGGCCGAGCTGGGCCAGCGGGACGGCGAACATCCCACTGCCACCACCGACGTCGAGCACCCGCAGCGGGGTGCCGGCGGTGACGAGCGGGTCGAGGGCGGCCCAGATCGCCGCCGTCCGGGCAGGGGGCTGCGCGAGGGCGGCGGCGTCGGTCACGGGCACTCGTCGGAGCCTAGTGGCGCCCCTGCGGAAGCGCCGTCCGCCCGGGGACGCTCGTCTGGTGCAGGAGTGCGGCCAGTGACTGTTGGGCCGAATGGGGCTGGGTGTTTGCGCGCCTGCCACGCGGTGTGCAGATGGCGGTCCTACGTTCCCGCCATGCCGAGCTACCAACTGCTGGACGGGTACGGGCACCCGACCGACACGTTCACCGCGAACTGCGACGACGAGGCCAAGGCCTACGGGATGACGCGGGCCCAGGACTACCCGCGTCCCGAGCCCCGGTTCGGTGCGCGGCGGGACTTCCAGGTGCGCTGTGAGGAGGGCGATCGCTGGCGGCTCCTCGTCGCCTGGGCGCCCGTCTGACGGCCCCCTTCAGGGTCCCGC
The DNA here is from genome assembly GCA_025966175.1 of Modestobacter sp. GTDB lineage: Bacteria > Actinomycetota > Actinomycetes > Mycobacteriales > Geodermatophilaceae > Modestobacter. The sequence goes on from JAOPVN010000341.1 coordinate 4,813, forward strand.
TCCGAGCTTGCGAGGAGTGGGGGGAAGGGGGTCCTTCATCAGTGGCCGGAGCTGCCGGGGCTGGAGTGCCACAACTTCCGGGGCGCCGTGGCCGCCTCCCGCCGGGCCGCGGACTTGGTGTCGTCGCCGGCCGGCTTGATGTCGGCGTAGGGCGACATCCGGAACCCGGTCGGGTGCACCAGCACCGGGCGCACCACCACCGGCCGTGACCCGTGCGACGCCGCCGCCCCGGCGATCGCCTGCTCGGTGTAGCCCCCCGGCGCCGCCATCAGCTCGGCGACCGCGCCCAGCCCGCCGGCCTCCCACGCCTCGTGCAGCGCCGGCAGTTCCCACGCCCCGGTGGCCCGCATCGACACCCCACGCGGCCCGGTCCGGCGCATCACCCCGCGGATCACCAGCAGCCACCCGTGGAAGACCGTCGCGGCGTACGGGCCCTGCACGTCCTCGAAGAAGGTCGAGTCCGCGCACCCGGTGCCGTCGTCCAGGGTCACGAACACCACCCGCCGGCCGGATCGGATCGGCGGGGTCTGGGTGGCCACCTTCACCCCGCCCACCAGCACCTCCGCCCCGCTGCGGCAGCCCAGCAACTCCCCCGCCGGCACCGCGCCGAGCGCGGCCAGGAACGGCCGGTAGAACTCCACGACGTGCCGACTGGCGTCCAGCCCCAGCACCTCCAGTTCGGCCCGCACCCGCTCGGCGTCGGTGAACTCCGGCAGCCCGGAGCTGACGAACTCGGGTGCTCCAGCACCCTCTCCGGGGACGTCGAACAGTCCGAGCTCACCGGACCCTGCGTCGTCCTGCCCCACCTCGGCACCGAACAGGTCCAGCCCGAGCTGGCCGGCGCTGCTGGCCCGCGCGCCGCTGCGGCTCCAGCGGTCCAGCTCGCCGATCTGCAGCAGCAGGTCGCGGCGGGTCAGCTGCTCCCGCCGCCGGGCCGGGCGACCGCCCTCGCTGTCGCGCACCCCGAACCCGTAGACCGAGTCGAACCCGCCGGCGAGCACCAGCCGTTCCACCACCGGCCGGGACACCGTCGCCCGGCTCCAGAAGTCGGCCAGCGAGCGGTAGGGCTGACCGGTGACGATCCGGGCGACCTCGTCGTCGGTGATGCCCTTGACGTCGGCCAGCGACAGCCGAATGCCGTAGCGGGCCGGGTCGGGCATCGACACCGGCATCCAGTCCGGACGAGGCCGGGCACCGTTGTCCCCGTCCCCGTCGTCCCCGTCGTCCGGCTCGTCCGCCACCCGCTCGAGCCGGTAGGTGCCGGCCGAGGTGTTGACGTCCAGCCCCAGCACCCGCACCCCGAAGTTGCGGGCGTCGTCGAGGATCAGCCGCTTGGGGTACATCCCCGGGTCGTGGGTGAGCACCCCGGCCAGGAAGGCCGCGGTGTGGTGGGTCTTCAGCCACGCCGACTGGTAGGTGGGCAGCGCGAACGCCGCGGCGTGGGCCTTGCAGAAGCCGAAGGAGCCGAAGGCGACCAGCACCTCCCACACCTGCTCGACCAGCTGGACGTCGAAGCCCTCCTCCAGCGCCCGCGGCGCGAACCAGGCCTTCACCTCCGGATGGGCGTCCTTCTCCCCCAGCGCCCGGCGCACCTCGTCGGCCTCGGCCAGCGAGCAGCCGGTCATCGCGGCCACGATCATCAGCACCTGCTCGTGGAAGACCACCACCCCGACGGTCTGCTCGAGCGCCGGCTTCAGCGCCGGGTGCAGGTACA
>JAOPVN010000353.1 GCA_025966175.1 Modestobacter sp.
ACTAACGGCCAAGGCCAGCTGCGCGGCAGGACTTGCAGCCCCGATCCTGCTCTTCGCTCAAGCCAGACACCCACGCCCACCGCAGCAGCCACGGTAGATCCACAACCGGGCTGGACATAGAGGCCCACTGCGGTAATGGGGTGCCTCATTACCCCTTCGATCACGGAGGCGTTGACTCCTCGTCACTGGTGCCTGACGCAGGTGCTCGTCGAGCAGTGGCGCGCCAGCGCGTCAAGTTCGTCGTCCACAACGAGGCGTCGGCGGTGGCCTGCGGTGGCGGCCTGGGCGGCAGGTGCGGGTCATCGGTGCCAACGGCGGTCGCCAAGGGATCTTCCGCGTTGCGTCGCGCACGGCCGAGTTTGAGCCACCTCGGTTCACGTCGTAGACAACGACGCGCCCCCGGCGGTGCCCAAGGTGCGCGGCCGACTCTTCGGCAACGGCGCAGGGGTCAGGCGAGGGGCCGGACATCGACCACGGTGACGTTGACCTCCGTGGTCGTCAGCCCAGCCTGGACGCGCAGGTGCTCGGCGATCCGGTCCCGGACCCGCTGAGCCACCAGTGGCACGGCCACCCCGAGGTCGACGGCGATCTGCACGTCCACGACGACGCGGTCCCCGGCCACCCCGACGTCCGTCGCCTCCTCGTGGTCGGCCACCGCTGCCTGGTCGGTCGACCCGCCGGCCGGAGTGGCGACCCGGCCACCCCCCAGCGCGAGGGTCACGTGCGGCACCGACTCCGCCGCCAGGCGGGCGACTGCTCCCACGACGCGGGCAGCGATCCGGGTCTGGCCGGACTCCTCGCGCAGCACGGCCGACCACCCGGCGCTGGCGAGTGCGCGGACCTCGGCCATCACGGCCTGCAGCAGGCCGGCAGGCGCGCGCACGTCCTCCTCGGCCAGATCGAGCACCGGCGCCCACAGCTCGGTCAGGTGTGCCATCGTCGCGCGGCAGTGCGGGCACTGGGCTTGGTGTATCGGGTCTTGAGGTGAGGTGCCATCGACCACCTGGTGGAGGAGGTCGATGGCCCGCACGCCGCAGGGCAGGAGGCCACCGTCCGACCCGAGGTCGTTGCTCATGCTGTTCACCTCCACTCCTGGAGCAGTGTCGCCAACGCCCGACGGGCCCGATGGGCACGCACCTTGGCCGCGACCTCGCTCACACCGAGGATGCGCCCCGTTTCCGCGAACGTGTATCCGCTGAATGTGGTGAGCACCAGTGGCGCGCGCTGGTCCAGCGGCAACTCCAGCAGGGCCCGCCGGACGGCATCCCGGCTCTGCGCGTTCACGGCGAGGGTGTCCGCCGCGGGGGAGCGCGGCATCCCGGGGGCCAATTCGGTCTCCTCCGACAGTGGGTCGACGGGCCGGCGGGCGCGGTGCACGTTGTGACACCGGTTGATCAGGATGCGGGTCAACCAGGTGGAGAACCCGGACTCGCCCCGGAAGCCGGGCAGGTGCTGCCAGGCCTGCAGCAGCGTCTCCTGGACCACGTCCTGGGCATCCGAGGGATCCCCGGTCATGCGCAGCGCGACCCGGTACAGCTGGTCCTGGTGCGTGCGGACCAGCCCGGCGAACGCGTCCTCGTCGCCACCCTGGGCCAGTTCGACCCGGCGGGACTCCAAGGGGTCCCCGGCGGCGGCCGCTGGTGAGCGGCTCACGGTCTGTTAGCGAGGGGCGACGCAAAGTTTTCTGCCATGTCGCGGTAACCCCTCCCGCTTCCGTGGTGTCCAACAAGGGTGGGCCGCCAGACGGAGGGGAACAACCTCCCCGTCCGGGCGCGCCACCGTAACCAAGTCCCCGAGCAGAAGAAGGTCCAACCGTGACCCAGTCCTCCGGCACTTCCTCGTCCAGCGCTGTCGCGACCGCAGCGCCTTCCGGACTGCAGAGCACCCAGGGCACCACCACGATCGCCCAGGACGTCGTCCAGAAGATCGCCGGCCTCGCCGCCCGCGAGGTGTCCGGCGTCTACGCCCTCGGTGGCGGGGCCGCTCGCACGCTGGGGGCCCTCCGTGAGCGCATACCGGGGGCGTCGCAGTCCATCGGTCAGGGCGTCTCGGTCGAGGTGGGGGAGAAGCAGGCCGCCGTCGACCTGGACATCGTCACCGAGTACGGCGCCCCGATCGTCGACGTGGCCCGCTCGGTCCGCCGCAACGTGATCTCCTCGGTCGAGGGGATGACCGGCCTGCAGGTCACTGAGGTCAACATCTCGGTCAACGACATCCACCTGCCCACGGACGACGAGGGCCAGCAGGAGCCTGCGCGGGTCCGATGAGCACGCCTGCGGACCCGGCGACGGCGGAGGCCGACACGGCCGACGCGATCGCTGCCGCGGTGCTGGCGCGTCCGGCCGTGGCCGCACTGCACCCCGGGCGGCTGGCCCGCCGGACGGTTACCTACCTGCCCGGACGCCGCGTCGAGGGCGTCCACGTCACCGACGACCGGATCGCGGTCTCGGTCGTCGGCGTCCAGGGCATCCCGATCACCGTCCTGGCCGACCAGGTCCGCACCGCCGTCGAGCCACTGGCCGGCGGTCGACCCGTCGACGTCCACGTCGCCGACCTGCAGTCCCTGACCGACCAGCCACCGGCGCTGCTGCCGGCCCCTCCGGTCTGAGTCGGCGGCGTTCCCGGTGCCCCCTGACCTTGGCCCCGAGGACCGCCGTCGGCGCCGGCAGCTACTCAGGGCCCACCATCCCGATCTCGGCGGTGACCCAGCGGAGTTCATCCGGGCGCTGGCCTCGTTTCAGCCGGGTGGTCGTCGCCCTCGGGCAACGCCCACCCGTGCCGGTGACGAGGTGCGGTTCGGCCGACGGCCGCGTGGCCTCGGTCGGGTTTCCGCCTGGTACCGGAGGCGGCGTCGCCCACCCCGCGTGCAATGACCCCATTCCGCTCCACCTCGGTCCAGGAGGACCTCATGCCCCCGTCCGTCATCGGTCTATTCACCGGTCTGCTGTTGGGCCTGGCCTGGGTTGTCGGCGGCTTCGACGCCTTCCTCGGCACCGCACTGCTCGGCGCCGTCGGCTTCATCGTCGGCAAGGTCGTCGCCGGCCAGCTCGACCTGACCCCCTACCTCGGCGGCGGCGGCCGCAACTCGCGGTGAGCACCGCCGTCCCCATCGCGACCGACCCCGCGCCGGTCGTCGCGCGAAAGCCCGCGGACGCGGGCAGCGCCTTCCCCGAACTGGGTGAGGCTGCCGACCGCGGCAGCCTGACCGTCGCCGACCGGGTCGTCGAGCGGGTGGCGGGCTACGCGGTCACCCTCGTCGACGGGGCGAGCGCCGCCCCGCGCCGTGTCTTGGGCGTCACCGTCGGGGGGAACGCCGACGACCGTGAGGCGTCGGTCGACGCCCGCGTCGACGGGCAGGTCGCCACGGTCGAGGCATCGGTGGCCATCGGCTGGCCGGCCTCGGTGCCCACGGTCGCCGCCCGGTTGCGTGAGCAGGTCCGCGAGGACGTCGAGCGGATCACCGGCGTGCGCGTGGCGCACGTCGACATCGACGTGGTCAGCCTCAGCGCACCGACGTCCAAGCGGCGGCGGGTCCAGTGACCACCGTTCCCATCCCGTGCCCCGAGGAGCCCACGTGCCCATGCTGAACCGGGTCCTCGCCACGCTGCTGGCGCTGGCGCTGTTCCTCGGCGGCTTGCTCGCGGTCGTCGAGATCGTCTTGGCCGCCTTCGACCGTCCGGCCTGGCTGGTGCCGCACCAGGAATGGAGCACGTGGCTGGCCGGCGAGAGCTTCGACGACGGTGTCGTTCGCGCTGCGCTGATCGGTCTCGTGGTCGTTGGCCTGCTGCTGCTGCTCGTCGGCCTGCGCCGGGGCAAGCCGGGGTCGATCGCGCTGCCGGCCCGTACCGACGGCGTCCGGGTGACCGCTTCGCGCCGCGGCCTCGAGCGCTCGCTGGCCACCTCCGCCAGCCGGGCCGGCGGGGTGCGCAGCGCCCGGGCGAAGGTCGGGCGACGAGCGGTGAGGGTGAAGGCCACGACCGCCGTGCGGTCCGGCGACCTGCAACAGCCGGTCACCGCCGGCGTCACCGAGCGGCTGGAGGAGCTGGGTCTCTCCGGCGTCCTGCGTCCGCGCGTCACCGTCTCCCAGGAGAGTGCCCGATGAGCTCACGCGTCAACGGCGTCAACCGCACGGTGCTCACCCTGTTGGGCGCGGCCCTGCTCGTCGCCGGTGGGCTCGGGCTGGCTTATAGCTTCGGCGCGTTCGGCGGCCGGGAGCGGCCGTTGCTGCCGCAGGGGATGCGCGACTTCGCGCAGGACCAGGCGTGGTTCTGGTGGGCCGTCGCCGTTGTGTGCCTGCTCATCGCCCTGCTCGGGCTTCGCTGGCTGCTCGCCCAACTGCACACCGACCGGGTCGGCCGGGTGGACCTGACCTCGGACGACCGCGACGGGCTGACCACCCTCCACGCCGGGGCCCTCACCGAGGCCGTGGAGTCCGAGACCGAGCAGCTCCGGGGGGTCGTCGGGGCCTCGGCACACCTGCGCGACCGGCGGGGCCGGCGGCTCGCGCTGAACGTCGACCTCGCCGAGTACGCCGACATCGCGGAGGTCCGTCAGTCCGTGGAGGACCGGGTGGTCGCCCATGCGCGCCAGGCGGTCGACGACCCAGACTTGCCCGTGGACGTCGAGCTTCGCCTCAGCGCCAGCCGCTCGGGTGGACGCGGCCTGCGCTGACCTCAGGCGGCATGCCTGGCTGCGGGACCGGGGAGGCGATCGGTGACGACCCAGAGCCCGCACCAACCGACACGGAGGTCAGTTGTGGCAACCCGACGAGCGAGGACCGCTCAGCACGGACGAGAGCAAGCCGGAGAAGGGGATCGGTCGGTGGAGAGCCGAGTCGATCCGAGCGAAAACGCGTCCACGGACGTGCAGCGGAGAAGCGGTCAGAGGAACGCCTTGAGCGCGGTGAACCTGACCGTGCCGGCGTGGCGGAGATGGTCGGAACCTTCTTCCTGATCTACACCGGGACGGCCACCGCCGTGGCGGCAACACTGGGCCGGCAGACCGGCGGAAGCCCGCCGGACTCGCTGGCGATCGCGCTTGCCTTCGGGTTCGTGCTCGCCTCAGCGCGGTCGCCAGCACCGGGTTCTCCCGGCGGACAGTCCGGCTTTGACCCACACGGCCGGGGACAGGCACTCCATTAGCTCGCCGCTCGGGTGATCGGTGGCCACTTGCGGTTGACGAGCTGTGGCTGAGGTCTGCCACGAGGTCGCACGCAGTCGAAGGGGCGCGGAAAAGTTGTCTTCCCTCGCCGTGGGACATAACCGTTGAGAGCTCCCGGTCAACGTCTTCTCGGGCAGCTCGGGCGAGGGCTACCGCGACTGATGCTGTGATTCGAATCGAAAAGCCGTCGGCGCGGACGACTAGGAGAGCTCGGCGATCAGCGCGTCCATCTTGTCGGCCAGCACGTCAGCTCGACCAGGACGGACTCGGGCGTAGAGCGCCAGAGTGGTGATCGGGTCCTGATGGCCAGCTGTGTCTGCACGTCCTTGATGCTGGCGCCGGCGTCGATGAGCAGAGACGCACATGTCGCTCGCAGGTCGTGCGGCGTGACGGTCAGGCCGGCGGCACGGGCCGCGGGATCCCAGGAGTCGCGCCGGAACGTCCGATAGCGACGTAAGCCTCCGCTCCGGTTGGGGAACACCAGCTCGCCAGGAGTTGCGGCCAACTGGCCGGCGATAGCAGTAGCGAGACTGGTGGGCATCGTCACCGTGCGGCTGGCGTGGGTCTTCGTGGGTCCGACGACCGTCGTTCCGTCGACGCTCCGCTGTACCCGGATGGTGCGGGCAGCCGCGTCGATGTCGTCGCGTTGCAGCGCCATCGCCTCGCCGATCCGCAGCCCCGTGTAGGCCAGGGTGCGCACGAGGAGCCGGTCGTCATCGCGTCGCATCGCCGCAGCGAGCTGTTCGACCTGGGCCGGCGAGAGCACCGGACGATCGGTCGTGGGACGGCGGGGGAGAGCGCCGCGTCGGGTCGCGCACGGGTTGGCGGCCAGCACGCCGTCGCGCACCGGTCGGTCGAGAACGCGCTTCAGCACACCGTGGGCTTCGATGACCTTCGACGCCGACGCGCCGCTCGCTGTCATGGCCGACAGCCATTCCTCGACAGAGCTGGCCTTGATCTGCCGGACCGCGACGGTGCCGAACCGAGGCGCGATGCGTAGTCGCCAGGGGTGCTCGTAGTTGGCGACCGTCGACGGACGACAGCGGGCCTGGATGAACGTCAAGTAGCCGGGCCACCAGTCCGCGAGCGGTCTTCCTGCGGCGCGGTCGTCGACGGAGTGACCGCGTTCGAGGTCGACGCGCTTGTGCGACAGCCAGCGGTCAGCCGCAGCCTTGGTCGGGAAGGTCTCCGGTGCGGGCGTCAGCACCCGTGTGTCGGGATTGGGCCACTTGGCCTGCCACCGGCCGGAGGGGAGACGGCGAACAGCGCCCCACCCCCGGCGGGATCGCGGTCTGGTCGGCACGACTGCCCCCTCCTCGCCGGTACTGCCTGCTCTGCGCCTCTACTCGTTGCACGGGACTCGCACGAGACCCGGTGAAATCACTATAAGTCCAGGTCAGACGCGTGCGGCACGGTTCTTCCTAAACCGTGTGCCGCAGGTTCGAATCCTGCCGGGGGCACCACCGCCGGGTCAGAAGTTCTGGCCGGTCCGCCAGGGCATCTCCTGCAGGGTGAGCGAGGTCCCGTCCGGGTCGCTGAACCAGGCGTACTTGACCCCACCGCCGACGTCCTGGACGTCACTGATCTCGACCCCGCGGGCCGCGAGCTCAGCGCGGGCCTTCTCGATGTCGGCGACGACCAGGTGCACCCCGCGCACGGAGCCGGGAGCCATGTCGGAGATCTGCGGCATGCCGGTCCCGATGACGATGGAACAGGCGGAGCCCGGGGGAGTGAGCTGGACGACCCGCATGCCGTCGGTCGGCCGGACGTCGACGTCCTCCGTGAAGCCCAGCTTGTCGACGTAGAAGGCCTTGGCCCGGTCCACGTCGGTCACCGGCATCGGCACCAACTCGAGCTTCATGTCCATGCCGCACGTCTACCACGTGGGCCGCCCACGTGACGGCTGGTGCCGGCAGGAGTCGTCGCCTGGTGGGCAGCGCAGGCCGTCGGGATGCCGGTGACGACGCCTCGCGTGCGCGCCGGTCGGAACTCCGCGGCCCGCCCCGGCGTTCACGGCGGGGGGTCAGCAACGTCGGCCCCGCCCCACCGCGTCGAAGAGAGACATGAGCCCCGATCACGAACGCCTGGCCGCGCACCTCGAGCCCGCCGAGGCGGTGCGTGGCCGGTGATGACAGTCCTCTCCTTGCTCCTGGGTGTGCTGGTGGTCCTGCTGATCACCGCGATCACCGGGTACTTCGTGGCCCAGGAGTTCGCCTTCATGGCGGTGGACCGCTCGCAGCTGAACGCCCAGGCCGCGGCCGGTGACGCCAGCGCCAAACGGTCACTGGCGATCACCCGCCGCACCTCGTTCATGCTGTCCGGCGCCCAGCTGGGCATCACCGTCACCGGGCTGCTCGTGGGCTACGTGGCCGAGCCGCTCATCGGCGAATCGCTGGGCGCCATGCTCGGCGGTGTCGGCATCCCCGGCGGGGTCAGCGTCGGCATCGGCGCGGTCCTCGCGCTGCTGTTCGCCACCGTGGTGCAGATGCTCTTCGGCGAGCTCTTCCCCAAGAACCTCGCCATCGCCCGCGCCGAGCCCGTCGCCCGGTGGCTCTCGCGCTCCACAGCCCTCTACCTGAGGGTCTTCGGCTGGCTGATCTGGATCTTCGACCAGGCGTCCAACCTGCTGCTGCGCGCGCTGAGGATCGAGCCTGTGCACGACGTCGAGCACTCGGCCACCGCCCGGGACCTCGAGCACATCGTCGAGGACTCCCGGGAGAGCGGGGACCTCCCGGTGGAGCTGTCGATGCTGCTCGACCGCATCCTGGACTTCCCCCGGCGCGACGTCGAGCACGCGATGATCCCGCGCTCGCGGGTGGACACGGTGGAGGACGCCGACACCCTCGGCCACGTCCGTGAGCTCATGGCCCACGGCCACTCCCGCTATCCGGTGCTGGCCGCCGGCACGCAGGACGTCGTCGGGGTCGTGCAGCTGGCCGACCTGCTGACCACCGCCGAGCCGGACACGGCTCCGGTGACCGCCATCGCCCGCCCGGCCCTGGTCGTCTCGCACCTGAGCGGGCTGCCCGACGTGCTGCGCCAGCTCGGGGAGAGCAAGACCCAGCTCGCCTGCGTCGTCGACGAGTACGGCGGCTTCACCGGGGTGATCACCCTGGAGGACCTCGCCGAAGAGCTGGTCGGTGAGATCACCGACGAGCACGACGAGGCCCACCCGGAGTACGTGCCGGTCGAGGGCGACGGCGTCTGGGAGATGCCCGGAGACCTCCACGTCGACGAGGTGGAGCGGGCGCTGGGCACCGACCTGCCCCGTGGCGACTACGAGACCATCGCCGGCCTGGTCATCGCCGCCCACGGCGGCCTCCTCGAGGAGGGCGCCACCCTCGAGATGGAACTGCCGCCCGACCCGGCCGACCTCGTGCACGACGACGAACCCGCGCCCCGGTTCCTGCACATCCGGGTCCTCAGCGTCGACCGGCACGTCCCGTCCCGGGTGCGCCTCGAGCTGCTCGACCCGACCCCCGCCGCTGCTCCCGAGGAGAGCTCCCGATGACCGACAGCCCCTGGGTCGTCCTCACCGCGACGGTCGTCATCGTCGCCCTGAGCGCCTTCTTCGTGGCGGTCGAGTTCGCCCTCATCGCGGCCAAGCGACACCGCCTCGAGGACGCCGCCGTCACCAGCAGGTCCGCCCGGGCCGCGCTGCGCAGCTCCTCCGAGCTCACCCTGCTGCTGGCCGGGTCGCAGCTGGGCATCACGCTGTGCACCCTGGCGCTCGGCGCGGTCAGCAAGCCCGCCGTGCACCACTGGCTCACCCCGCTGTTCGAGCGCTGGGGCCTGCCGCTGGTCGCGGCCGACGTCGTCGGCTTCGTCGTCGCCCTGATCATCGTCACGTTCATCCACCTGGTGGTGGGCGAGATGGCGCCCAAGTCCTGGGCGATCGCCCATCCGGAACGGTCGGCCACCCTGCTGGCGCTGCCCATGCGGGCCTTCATGTGGGTCTTCCGCCCGCTGCTGAAGGCGCTCAACACCGCCGCCAATGCCCTCGTCCGCAGGGTCGGCGTGGAGCCGGCCGACCAGGTCGCCATCGGCCACAGCCCCGACGCGCTGCGCCACCTGGTGGAGCACTCGGCGAACGTGGGCGCCCTGGACGCGCGCTTCTCGGCGCAGATCTCCGGTGCGCTGGAGATGGAACGACTCACCGTCCGGGAGCTGGTCACCCCCGGCGCACCACTGACCGGCGTCGGCGTGGAGGCCACGGTCGGCGAGGTACGCCAGGCCACCCGCCGCTCCGGTCACCTGCGGATCCTGCTCGGCACCGGCGGGCGGATCAGTGGCGTCGTGCACGTCCGCGACACCCTCACCGCCGCGGACGAGGCGGCCGCAGCCGGGTTCGCCCGCCCGGTGTTCACCCTGGACGCGGACACCCCCGTACACGCCGCGCTGAAGTCGATGCGGGAGACCCGCAACCACCTCGCCGTCGTCACCGACGCCGGCTCGGTCATCGGGGTGATCACCCTGGCCGACGTGCTCCGCCGCCTCTTCCCGCTGGGCGCCACGGCGACGGCCTGACCGGACGGGCGGCCGTGCTCAGGCCTTCGACGAGAGGGCACGTGCCGTCGTCCGGGTGACGACTGACGGTCACCATTCCCGCTCGTTCGACGATGGTCCGGTGGTGTTCCCGGTCGGGCGATCCCGCCGGAACGCCGTTGTTGCACGAAGATCCTCAAGCAGTTCGTTCACCCGGTCGATGGAGTGCATGTCAGTTCATCACCGAACGTGAGCGGAGCCCGAACGTGTCCAGCCCGATGGCCAGCAGCCCCCGCGGCGTCACCCGCGTCCTCATCCTCGCTGACGCCCCGGTCCTGCGCCGTGGGCTGGTCGGCATGATCAACGAGACCGCCGGCATGCAGGCGGTGGGCACTCCGGGGGAGCCGCGTCGTGCGCTGACGCTGGCGGAGTCCGCCCGCCCGGATGCGGTGATCGTGGAGCTGGGCACTGGTCGTGGGGCGACGTTGAACGCCTGTCGGGACCTGCGCCGTCGGTTTCCGCAGATCGCGATCGTGGCGCTGGCGTCCTCGGAGGACCCGGCTGTGGTGAACGAGGCGCTGGCCGCCGGTGTGCGGGGTTATCTGCTGATGAACACCTCTCCGACGTTGC
>JAOPVN010000388.1 GCA_025966175.1 Modestobacter sp.
AGGCAACGAGGGCGAGGACGACGGCCGGTGCGGTCACCACGGCGCCGTCGGCCAGCCGCAGCCCGGTGGCCCGGCCGCCCTCGACCAGCAGCTCGGTGACCGGCTGGGACACCATCCGCACCCCCGCGGCCTCGGCGGCCACCAGCAGCGCGGCGTGCAGCGCCCGGCCGTCCACGGAGTGGTCGCCGTCGACGGCGAGCCCACCCCGCACCCGCGGGGTCAGCGACGGCTCGCGGCGGCGCGTCGCGCGGGGGGTGAGCCGCTCGGCGGTCAGCCCCAGTTCGCTCTGATAGCCGTGCAACGCGTCGAGGGCGCGCATGTCGTCCTCGTCGAAGCCGACGACCAGGGTGCCCGCGGTGCGCAGCCCGACGCTGCGCCCGCTGGCCTCCTCGAGCTCGGCGACGAAGGACGGGTAGCGCTGCAGCGAGGCCAGGCACAGCCGCAGCAGCGACTCCTCGCCGTAGGCGGCCTCGGTGACCGGCGCGAGCATCCCCGCCGCGGCCACCGAGGCCCCGGTGCCGGGTGCCTCGTCGACGACGGTGACCGACAGGCCGCGCTGCGCGGCCCGCCAGGCCACGGACAGCCCGATCAGGCCGGCCCCGGCCACCGCGACGTCGGTCACCGCCCCAGCGCTCCCAGCAGTTCCCGGACAGCGGCCGCGGGATCGGCGGCGCCGGTGACCGCACCGACCACGGCCACGCCGTGGGCGCCCGCCTCGAGGAGACCGCCCACCCGCGCGGCGGTGATCCCGCCGATGGCGATCACCGGCACGTCGACCGCGCCGGCGACCAGCCGCACCCCGCCCGGACCCAGGGCATCGGGCAGACCGGTCTTCGTGGTCGTCGGGTACGCCGGGCCGACGCCCAGGTAGTCCGCGCCCTCGGCGACCAGCCGCCGGGCCCGTTCGGGGTCCCGGGCGGTGCCGCCCAGCAGGTGGCCCGGGCCGGCGACCCGCCGGGCGGCGGCGAGGGGCAGGTCGTGCTCGCCGAGGTGCGTGCCGTCGGCCCCGACCGCCAGGGCCACGTCGACCCGGTCGTTCACCAGGCAGGTCGTGCCGGCCGCCCGGCAGATCTCCACCACGGCGCGGGCGAAGTCGTGCAGCACGCGGTCGGTGCAGCCCTTGGCCCGCACCTGCACCACCGGCGCGCCGGCGGCCCCCGCGGCGGCGACCACGTCCAGGGCGCCGGGACCGCCGCCGGCGTCGGTGAGCACGTGCAGCCGGCCGAGGCGGCCCCGGACTCCGTCGAACGTGCTCATGGCGAGCTCCCTACGCCGGCATTACCCGGTCAGGTTCCAGCGGTCGGCGGCGCCTCAGCCGCCCTCTCAGCCCGGTTCGCCCGAGCTCCCGCACGTGGCCCAGCCACGACGCTGGTCACCCTAGCCACCTCGTAGAGTCCGCGCCGTGCCGGTCGCCGAGCTGTTGCAGCGCCACGACGCCGCCTGGCGGGGTGCCACCGCCCACGCCTTCCTCGCTGCGGTCCGCGACGGGGTGCTGCCGGCGTCGTCCTTCGACACCTGGCTGGTGCAGGACGCGCGTTTCGTCGCCGATCTGCTGCGCTTCCAGGCGCGGTTGCTGGCCCGGGCGCCGCGGCCGGCCCAGGCGGTGCTGGCCGGCGGGCTGGTGGCGCTGGTGGCGGAACTGGCCTGGTTCGAGGAGCAGGCGGCGGCGCGGGGCCTGGACCTCACCGCCCCGGCGCTGCCCGCGACGGCCGCGTACGCGGAGCTGCTCGAGCGGCTGGACGGCGCCGACGTCCGCACCGCCCTGCTGGCGCTGTGGACGATCGAACGGACCTACCTGGACGCCTGGTCTCAGGCGTCCCCCGGGGCGCCGGGCTACCGGGAGTTCGTGGAGCACTGGACCGTTCCCGGGTTCGCCGGCTACGTCGCGGGCCTGGAGGCGGCCGCCGACGCCGTGGGCAGCGGGGACGAGGCGGTGTTCCTCGAGCTGGTCGCCGCCGAGACCGCCTTCTGGGACATGGCGCTGGAGCCGGCATGAGTCTGGCCGCCGACCTCTGGGCCGGCAACGCCGATCTGGCGGACGCGGCGCTGCGGCACCCCTTCGTCACCGGCATCGCCGACGGCAGCCTGCCTCGGGAGCGGTTCGCCGGGTACGTCGCGCAGGACGCGTTCTTCCTCGAGTCCTTCGCCCGGGCCTACGCGCTGGGCGTGGCGCACAGCCCCGACCGGTCGACCCTGGACGCGTTCGCGGGCCTGCTCGCCGGCGTCCGCGAGGAACTCCGGCTGCACACCTCCTACGCCGCACGGTGGGGCATCGACCTGGCGGCGGTCCAGCCGCTGTCGGCAACGCTGGCCTACACCGACTTCCTGCTCGCGACGGCATCACTGGGCGGGGTCGGGCTGACCTGCGCGGCGATGACCCCGTGCATGCGCCTCTACGCCCACCTCGGCCGGTCCCTCGCCGGGAGTGCCCCCGGGCCGTACACCGAGTGGGTGACCACCTACGCCGATCCGGGGTTCGAGGAGCTGGCCGGCACGCTGGAGCGGCTGCTGGACGCCACGGCCACCGACGGCGCCCCGATCCGGCAGGCGTACCGGCGGGCCATGCAGCTGGAGGTGGGCTTCTTCGACACCGCCTGGGGCGTCATCCCGGAGGCGCCCACGCCATGACGACGCTGCTGGAGGCCACCGACCTCTCGGTCGGGTACGGCGGGGAGCCGGTCTGCGCCCCGGTGACCCTCTCGGTCGACACCGGCTCGGCGGTGGCCCTGGTCGGGCCGAACGGCGCCGGCAAGTCCACGGTCCTGCAGACGCTGGTCGGGCTGTTGCCGCCGCTGGCCGGCACGGTCCACTTCGCGGGCCGGGCGGTCGATGAACGGGACGGCGACTTCCGCCGCGCGGTGGCCGGCGTGCTGGACGACGACGCCTTCTTCCCGTCCCTGACCGGTGAGGAGCACCTGCTCCTCACCGCGCGCGGGCACGGGGTGGTCGACGCGGAGCAGGTCGTGGCCGCCGAGCTCGCCGCCTTCGGGCTGGCGGAGCGGGCCGGTGCGCTGCCCTCGGCGCTCTCCTCGGGGCAGCGCCGCCGGCTCGCCCTGGCCGGCGCGCTGGTGCGCCCCGCGCAGCTGCTGGTCCTCGACGAGCCCGAGCGGCGGCTGGACACCGCGATGCGGCGCACCCTCGCCGAGCGCCTCGCCGCGGTCGTCGACGCCGGTGGCACCGTGCTGTTCGCCAGCCACGACCCCGCGTTCATCGGCACCCTCGCCGACCGGGTCCTCCTGGTCCGGGACGACGAGTGCTCCGTGGTGGCCCCCGACGAGGCCGTGGCCGCGCTGCACGGGGGCTGAGCGAGGTGGCCACGACTGCTGCCCGGGTGGTGGCGCACCGGGACGACGAGTGGAGAGCCGCCGCCGTCCGCCGGTTCACCCGCCGGGCCACCGCCGCCCGGGCGGACACCTCCTGGGCCACCCAGGTCGGCGACGCGCTGTCGGCGGTGACATCGGCCGGGATCGCCGTCGCGCTGTGCGGAGGCGCC
>JAOPVN010000439.1 GCA_025966175.1 Modestobacter sp.
GTGGACGACAGCCGCCCGGTCGCCGCGATCGTCTGCTGGTAGGTGGTGTGGATCCGCCCAGCGTCGTCGACCATCGGGATGAGCCCGTCGATGACCGTGCGCAGCCGGGTGACGTCGCGGTGCCGGAGCAGGTGCTCCAGGAACGGGTGCCCGGTGGAGGCCAGCAGCGTGGTCAGCGCATCGGCGTCGGTGGTGTAGCCGGTCTTGTTCTTCTTCGTCTTGGGCAGCCCCAGCTCGTCGAAGAGCACCGCCTGGAGCTGCTTGGGCGAGCCGAGGTTGATCTCCTTGCCGATGACCGCGTAGGCCTCCTGCGCGGCATCGGCGACCGCGGCGGCGAACTCCTTCTGCAGCTCGTGCAGGAAGTCCAGGTCGACCGCGATGCCCCGGCACTCCGTCGCAGCCAGCACCCGGGTCAGCGGCAGCTCGATACCGCCGAGCAGGTGGTCACCCCCGCGCTGGCCGAGCACCTGCTCCAGCGCGTCGGACAGGTCGTTGACCGCCACCGCCTTGAGGACGTCGGCGTGCTGGGCCTCGGCCGCGACGTCGTCCGCCGAGGGCCCCAGCCCGTCGAGGGTCAGCTGGCCCTCCGGGGCGGCGGCGTCCTTGAGCTCGCGCCGCAGGTAGCGCACCGCCAGGTCGCCCAGGTCGAAGGAGCGCTGGCCCGGCATCGCCAGGTAGGCGGCGAGCGCGGTGTCGCTGACCACCCCGGCCAGCTCCCAGCCCCGCGCCCAGATGGCCAGCAGCGGGCCCTTGACGTCGTGGACGACCTTGGCGGTCGAGGGGTCCGCGAGCCAGGCCGCCAGCGCCTGCTCGTCGGCGGTGTCCAGGCTCGGGCCGAGGTCGACGAAGGTCGCGTGGTCGTTGGCCGCGGCCAGGGCGAGCCCCGTGAGCTCACCGGTGCCCCTGCCCCACGTGCCGCGGAAGATCAGCCCGGTCCGCCCGGTGCGGGCGTGCGCGGCGAGCCAGTCACCGAGTCCACCGGCCGGCACCTCGTCGGCGGTGACGTCGAAGCCGCCGTCGACCTCCGGCTCCGGCGCGGACAGGGTGGCGAACAGCCGGTCCCGGAGCACCCGGAACTGCAGGTTGTCGAAGAGGGTGTGCACCTCGTTGCGGTCCCAGGACTGGACGGCGAGGTCCTGCGGCCCGACCTCGAGCGGCACCGCGCGGTCGAGCTCGGTGAGCCGGCGGTTCTGCAGGACCGAGGAGAGGTGCTCGCGCAGCTTCTCCCCGACCTTGCCCTTCACGGTGTCGACCTGGTCGACCAGCGCGTCCAGCGAGCCGTACTCGCGCACCCACTTCGCGGCGGTCTTCTCCCCCACGCTCGGGATGCTCGGCAGGTTGTCGCTCGGGTCGCCCCGCAGCGCGGCGAAGTCCGGGTACTGGGTCGGGGTCAGCCCGTACTTGGTCTCGACCTCCTCCGGGGTGAACCGGGTGAGGTCCGAGACGCCCTTGCGCGGGTACAGCACGGTCACGTGCTCGTTGACCAGCTGCAGCGCGTCGCGGTCGCCGGTGCAGATGAGCACGTCCATGCCCTGCTCCACCGCCTGCACGGTGAGCGTGGCGATGACGTCGTCCGCCTCGTAGTTCTCGGCGGTGATCACCGGGACGTGCAGCGCCCCGAGCACCTCCTGGACGAGGCTGACCTGCCCGCGGAAGTCGGTCGGGCTCTCCGAGCGGTTGGCCTTGTAGTCGGCGTAGATCTCGCTGCGGAAGGTCTTGCGGCTCACGTCGAAGGCGACCGCGAGATGGCTGGGCTGCTCGTCGCGCAGCACGTTGATGAGCATCGACGTGAAGCCGTAGACGGCGTTGGTCGGCTGACCGGTCGTGGTGGAGAAGTTCTCCACCGGCAGGGCGAAGAAGGCCCGGTAGGCCAGCGAGTGACCGTCGAGCAGCAAGAGCCGGGGCCGCGGGGCCGAGGGGTCGGGCGCAGGAGCGGCGTCGGAGGACGGGGCGGCGGAGGTGCTGACCGGTGCGGACATCGACCGCGATCCTAGGTCCGGCGACCGACAGCGGGGTCCCGGCCGGGGCCGGCGCGGGGCGTGGATACGGTGCAGCGGTGACCCTCGCCGCGCCGACCTGGTTCCCCGCCGACTTGAGCAGCCCGTTGGACGAGAAGCTCGGCATCGAGATCGTCGACTGGGACCCCGACCGGCTCGTCGCGCGGATGCCGGTGGAGGGCAACACGCAGCCCTTCGGTCTGCTGCACGGCGGAGCGACGTGTGCGCTGGTCGAGGCCGTGGGCTCCTACGCCGCCGCGCTCGGCGCGGGCCCGGGTGGGCAGGTCGTGGGCATCGAGCTGAACGCCAGCTACCACCGTGCCGCCACGGCCGGCCACGTCACCGCGGTCTGCCGGCCGGCCCGGCGCGGGCGGACGCTGGCCACGTTCCTCATCGAGGTGACCGACGACGCCGGTCAGCTCACCGCCAGTGCCCGGCTCAGCTGCATGGTTCGCCCGGCCCGCTGACGCGGGTCGCCCGTGCACCCACACCCCGGCGGCCGGACCCGCTGGTGCCCACGCGGCACCCTCGGCACGATGGCCCCACGATGAGGCACCGGTCACACCGGCCGGCCGGCAACGAGGGGGCGTCATGACCGATCGACAAGGGGTCCCGGCCCGTGATCTGTCCGACGAGGAGCTGGAGCGCCAGGGGGTCCACGCGCACGCGATGCGCCACTGGGTCTTCCTGCACGGGACGGCGGAGCAGTTCCGTACCCACACCGAGCGGATGCTCGAGCTGGAGCAGGAGTACCTGCGCCGGCACCCCCAGCGCACCTGGCAGGGAGCGGGGGACGACGGCACCGCCCCGTCCCGGGACGCCCGGATCCGCGACCTCGTGCAGACCTTCTCCCGGGCGATGACGGCGCTGCTGGACGAGGAGCCCGCCACGGTGCCCGCGGCCGAGGACCGCCGGGACCCCGTCATTGCCCAGGCCTCGCTGCTGCGGCGCTTCAGCGAGGCGCCCGAGGGCCGGCTGCACAAGCTCGAGGCCCACCAGATGGCGCGTCAGCTGAGCCCGGACAGCCACCTCGTGGCGCGGCTCTACCGGCAGGACCCACCGCTGCTCCAGGCAGACCGGGACATGCGGGTCATCACCGAGGCCGGACGCGCCTGGCTGGCGGCACACCCCCTGCCGGCCTGAAGCAGGGCCGGCTCACACCGGCCGGCTGAGCTCGTCCCACGCCGCCCCGGCCCGCGGGGCCCAGGCGGCGTGCCGCTCCCGGAAGACCCGCGCCGCCCGGTTCCCGCTCCACGCCGGCGGCAGGAGCTCACGCGGCAGCAGGGGGTCCAGCAGCGGGAAACGCCGCCACTCCTGGACCAGCCGGATCTGGGCGACGAGCGCCTGCCGGTCCGTGCGCGGCCGGCGCGAGCCGACCAGGTCGAGGAACTCCTCGTACCGCTCCTCGATGGCGTCGAGGTCCCACGCGCTGCGGACGAGGGACCGCTCACTGCCGATCTGGCCGGCGGTGGCCACGAAGGACCACGCCGCGCCGGACAGCCCGAGGTCCTCGAGCACCTGCCGTGCCTCCATCTCGCGGTCCACCCGCGGGGTCACCCACACCCCGGGGGACGAGACACCGAGCCCTGCCCAGCCCAGTCGGGTGCGCACCTGCTGACGCAGCGCCCGGTTGTTCTCCGGCACGCCGACCGTCAGCACCAGCCACCGGCCGTCCCACGGCTGGTCCTCGGCCGCGAAACCGTAGATCCGCTCCGTGCCCTGCCGCAGCAGCCGGACACCCTGGTCGGTGAGCTCCCACCGCGTCTCGCGGCCGATCCTGCTCGGCACGATCCAGCCGTTGTCCGCGGTGCGCATGATCGCCTGCCTCGCGGCCTTCTCGGCGACGTCCAGCTCGGCGAAGATCTCGATGAGGGAGGACGTCCACACCGGCTGCCCCGAGGGCAGCACGAACTCCCCGAGGACGGTGAGCAGCAGGCTGCGCGCGCTCGCCGCACCCAGCTCCTGGCGACGGGTCAGGACCGGGCCCTCGACGACCTCCACCCGGTCATCGTGACATCCGGGCCGGAGCATCCCGGCAGCACGCGGGGGGCCAGGCCGGCTAGAAGCGGTGGTCCTCGGCGTCGACGTACCCGCCGCTCTCCTCGTGTCCCGGGCCGCGGGGTGCGGCCTCGGGCCCAGGACCGTCCGCGCCCCGGGCTGCTGCGGCCCGGTCCCGCTCGGCCTCGTACCGGGCCCGCCGACCGCCGTCCGGTTCCTGGGCCGGCCGGCTCCCGGGGCGGCCGGCCTGGCGCTGACCGACGTCCCGGCCGGCCCCGGTCACCCGCTTGCGCAGCTGCCCGTCGTCGGTGCCGGTGAAGCCGTG
>JAOPVN010000450.1 GCA_025966175.1 Modestobacter sp.
GCCCGGGTCACCATCTCCAGCGGGTAGCCGAACCGGCGGTCGGTGATCCCCAGGGCCAGCAGCGCCTCCCGGCGGCCGGCGCGCATCGGGCCGAGGTCGTGCAGCGCGTGGCCGGTCCGGCGGCGCAGCATCAGCGCGAGGGCGATGTTGGCCACCCGGGCGTGCAGCGGCCAGGCGCTGCGGTGGGTGGGGCGGCGGCGACCCAGCACCAGGTCGGCCTCCCCGGCGAGCACCGGGCCGGCCACCAGCGGCAGCTGGGCGGGGTCCATCGAGGCGTCCGCGTCGCAGAAGCAGACGACGTCGGCAGTGGCGGCCTCCAGCCCGGCGTGCGCGGCGGCGCCGAAGCCGCGCTGCGGCACGTGCACGACGGTCGCGCCGTGGTCCGCGGCGATCTGCGCGGACGCATCGGTGGAGCCGTTGTCCGCGACGATCGCGGAGTAGCCGGCGGGGAGGCGGGGGAGGACCTGGGGAAGGGCCCCGGCCTCGTTGAGACACGGGAAGACGACGTCCAGCACGAACGGACGGTAGCTGCGGCCCTCACTCATCGCCCGGTGTTCGGATGCGGCGTGCGTTGCGGATGGGAACGGCGCCCAGCGGGCCCCACCTACGCTCCGGCGTGTGAGGACCAGCGGGCTCGACACGGCGCCGTCGCCCACGGGAGCGGCCCGCCGGCGGTGGTGGCCGCCGTTCCTGGCGGTGGCCCTCGTGGTCGCGTTCGTGCTGGTCGTCGGCCGGATCGGACGGCGGCTCACGCAGGACGGCGTCGTCCTGCACCTGCTCGGCGGCTGGGTGCTGCGCGGGCAGTTCGACGTCATCTGGACGCCGCGGGTGTGGCTGCCGGTGATCGTCGGGCTGGCCGGGGTGCTCCTGGGACCGCCGCTGGCCGCCCGGCTGCCGTGGCTGGCGCTGTTGCCCGGTTCCGCGCTCGCCACGGCCGGCTGGGCGGTGGCGCTGGCGACGACCTCCGGTGCGGACCGGCTGAGGGCGCCGCTGGACGTGGTCTACGAGTACCCGCACGACGTCCCACGGGTCGGCTCGATCGGCGCGTTCCTGTCCGGCTTCGTCGACTCGGTGCCGGCCGACTCCGCCGAGCCCTGGACCACCCACGTCGCCGGCCACCCGCCGGGCGCCCTGCTCGCCTTCGTGCTGCTGGACCGGGTGGGCCTGCCCGGCCTGGGCTGGGCGGCCGCGCTGTGCATCGCCGGCGGGGCGCTGGCGGTGCCGGCCGTGCTGGTCGCCGTCCGCGCGCTGGCCGGGGAGGAGCCGGCCCGGACGGCGGCGCCGTTCCTGGTGCTGGCGCCGGTCGCGCTGTGGGTGGCGACCAGCGCCGACGCGCTCTTCGCCGGGGTCGCCGCCTGGGGGGTGGCCCTGCTCGCGACGGCGGCCGCGCGCGCACCGGGCCGGAGCTCCGACGTCCGGGCCCTGGGCGGCGGGCTGCTGCTCGGGCTGGCGCTGTTCCTGTCCTTCGGGCTGACCGCGCTCGGGCTGGTGGTGCTCGCCGTCGTCGGAGTGCACCGCGGCCGGCTGGGCTGGGACGGGGTCGCCCGGGTGCTCGGGGTGGGTGCGGTCGGCGTCCTGGTCGTGGTCGCGGCGTTCGCGGTCGGCGGCTACTGGTGGGTGGAGGGCTTCTCGGCGGCCGGTGACCGGGTGCGCTCGGGACCGTCCTATGCCGACCGCCCGCTGGCCTTCTTCGTCTTCTCCAACGTCGCCGCCGCGGCGCTCGCCCTGGGCCCGGCCGCGGTCGCGGGGCTGGCGTCGCTGCGCCGCACCCGGCTGGCGCTCCTCCCGCTCGCCGCCCTCGCCGGCATCCTGATCAGCGACGTCTCCGGCCTGGTGCGGGGGGAGACCGAGCGGATCTGGCTGCCGTTCTACGTCTGGGTGCTGACCGCGTGCGCCTTCCTGCCGCGTTCGCAGCGGCGGTGGTGGCTGCTGCTCTCGGCAGCGCTGGCGATCGGGATCGAGGTCGTCGTCCGCACCGAGTGGTGACCGGCGCTCCCGGACGGGGGAGCGCCGGTCGCCGGGTCACGCGGTGTAGGTGATCTGCTCGGCGATCTCCAGCACCTGCTCCCGCGTCAGGACCGGGGGCGCCGGCATCAGGAAGAGCGGACCGCCGGGGAGCTGTCCGGCGACGAGCCAGGTGTCGGGGTCGCTCTCGCCGCCGTCCGCGAGCGCGATCCGAGCCGGCAGCCCCTGGACCGTCACCGGCTCGACCGGGCCGGCCAGCGCTCTCCCCTCGAAGAAGGGGTCGATCGTCGCCCCGCCGCCGGCGGGCCCTTGCAGGCTGACCCGCAGGGGCGGCTGCTCGGGATCGATGTCGCTGACGAGGTCCAGGCTCCGGCTCTCCTCGTAGCCGCCCAGCGACCAGCCGGCCGGGGCCAGGCCGAACTGCAGGCCGAGCGGCTGGGGCGGTCGACGAGGGTCTCCGCCAGAGCGACCAGCGCCGCGGTGTCGGCATGGGCACCCTCGCCCAGGATCGACACCCACCGACCGTCCGGGCGTGCCCAGAGGACATATCCGGCGCGGGCCCGATCGTTACAGGGCACCTCTCCCGCCTCGGCCGGCACAGCCGAGCGGGCTGGCGGGGTGCCTGCCCGTGCCGCGCCATGATGTCCCGGTGACGACGATGTCAGGAGGACGACGGTGAGCCGGCGCGGATGGGCGCTGTTCGTGGCGATGTCGGTGATCTGGGGCGTGCCGTACCTGCTGATCAAGGTGGCGGTCGGTGACTTCTCCCCGGTCGTCCTGGTCTTCCTGCGCTGCGTCGTCGGTGCGGCCCTGCTGCTGCCGTGGACCGTCGCCCGGGGTCGGCTGGGCACCGCGCTGCGGCAGCACTGGCGGGCGCTGCTGCTGTTCACCGTGCTGGAGATGACCATGCCGTGGCTGCTGCTGTCCTGGGCCGAGCAGTCGCTGTCGAGCTCGCTCACCGGGCTGCTGGTCGCCGGCGTGCCGTTCGTGGCGGCCCTGACCGCACGGCTGGCGGGGGACGAGGACCGGCTCTCTCCGGCGCGGGTCCTCGGCATGGTCATCGGCGTGGTGGGCATCGCCGCGCTGCTGGGGCTGGACGTCGGCGGCGCCCAGCTGACCGCGATCGCGGCGGTCGCCCTGGTGGTGGTCGGCTACGCCACCGCGCCGATGGTGATCAGCCGCAGGCTGCCCGACGTCCCCGGGGTGACCGCCAGCGCGTTCGCGCTCGTGGTGACCGCCGTCGGCTACGCCCCCTTCGCCGTGCCGCAGCTGGGCCAGGCGGCCGACGCCCCGGCGAACGCGTGGCTGTCCGTCGTGGCGCTCGGCGTCGTCTGCACCGCGGTGGCGCTCGCGCTGTTCTTCGACCTCATCCGGGAGGTCGGACCGCAGCGGGCCCTGGTGATCACCTTCGTCAACCCGGCGGTCGCCGTCGTGCTCGGCGTCCTGCTGCTGGACGAGCCGTTCACCCTCGGGTTGGCCATCGGGCTCCCGCTGGTGCTGGTCGGCTGCGTGCTGGCCACCCGGCGCAGCCCGGAACGCACGGCGGCGTCCGAGCTGGCCGACGTCGACGCCGTCGTCCCCTGACCTGCCGGCAGCTCAGGGGGCCGGGCGCAGCGGAGCCGTCGCGAACTCGCGCATCCCCTCGGCGAACGTCACCTGGGCCCGGAAGCCCAGCTCCGCCTCGGCGCGGACGGGCGAGGCGACGACGTGCCGCACGTCGCCGATCCGGTACTCGCCGGTGACCTGCGGAGCCGGGCCACCGAACGCGTCGGCGAGGGCGGCGGCCATGTCTCCGACGGTGTGCGGCACCCCCGAGGCCACGTTGTAGGCCCGCAACGACGAGTCCGGCGGGTCGGCCTCCAGTGACACCAGGTTGGCCCGGGCCACGTCGGTGACGTGCACGAAGTCCCGCTGCTGACCACCGTCCTCGAACACCCGGGGTGCGCGGCCGGACTCCAGGGCGCTGCGGAAGATCGACGCCACCCCGGCGTAGGGGGTGTCGCGGGGCATGTGCGGGCCGTAGACGTTGTGGTACCTCAGCGCGGTGGCGCCGCCGCCGGTCGACCGGGCCCAGGCCGCGGCCAGGTGCTCCTGGGCGAGCTTGGTCGCGGCGTAGGTGTTGCGCGGGTCGGCGGGGGTGTCCTCGCCCACCTCACCCCAGGTCAGCTGCCGCCCGCACGCCGGGCACGGCGGCTCGAAGCGGCCGGCGTCCAGGTCCGCCCCCCGGCGGGGAGCGGCCGGGACGACGCCGTGCTCCGGGCACTCGTAGCGGCCCTCGCCGTAGACCACCATCGAGCTGGCCAGCACCAGCCGGCCGATCTCCGCGCGGGCCATCGCGGCCAGCAGCATCGCCGTCCCCAGATCGTTGATCCCGGCGTAGTCGGGCATGTCCTGCACGTCCACGCCGAGGCCGACCATCGCCGCCTGGTGGCACACCGCGTCGACGCCGACCAACGCGCGGTCGACGGTGTCCCGGTCGCGGACGTCGCCGACCACGAGGTCCACGCCGTCCAGCCCGGGGACGCCGTCGGAGTAGGCGGGGTGGACGGCGGGCAGCAGGGCGTCGAGGACCCGCACCTCGTGTCCGGCCGCGCGACACGCGGCGACGACGTGCGAGCCGATGAAGCCCGCCCCTCCGGTGATCAGGATGCGCACGTGCGGAGACGCTAGCTTCGGCACCCGTGGAGCGCTGTGGCTGGGCAACGAGTGCGCCGGAGTACCTGAGCTACCACGACGAGGAGTGGGGGAGGCCGCTGTCCGGCGACGACGCCCTGTTCGAGCGGCTGAGCCTGGAGGCGTTCCAGTCCGGGCTGTCCTGGATCACCATCCTGCGGAAGCGGCCGGCGTTCCGGGAGGCGTTCGCCGGGTTCCGGATCTCCGCAGTGGCGGAGTTCACGTCCGCCGACGTCGAGCGGTTGATGGCCGACGCGGGGATCGTCCGCAACCGCGCGAAGGTCACTGCCGCCGTCCGCAATGCCCGGGCCGCGCTCGAGGTCCCCGACGGGTTGTCGGCCCTGCTCTGGTCCTTCGCCCCGACCGAGCCCCGCCCCCGGCCGCAGACGCTGGCCGACGTCCCGGCCACCAGCGCCGAGTCCGTGGCGATGGCCAAGGACCTCAAGCGGCGGGGCTTCGCCTTCGTCGGTCCCACCACCGCCTACGCGCTGATGCAGGCCACCGGGATGGTCGACGACCACGTCGCCACGTGTTTCCGGTCGGGCGCGGGGAAACGGGACTGAAGGGTCCAGGTTGGTCGTTCGCCGCAGATACGGGATCATGGGTCCGGAGCTCTGCACGAACAGTCGCCACACCACGGCCAACAGGTGCGTGGGTGGCCGGTGAAGGAGGCACGCATGGCGGCCATGAAGCCGCGCACGGGTGAAGGTCCCCTCGAGGTCACCAAGGAGGGCCGCGGCCTGGTCATGCGCGTCCCGCTGGAGGGTGGCGGCCGGCTGGTGGTCGAGTTGTCACCGGACGAGGCGGCGGCCCTCTCCGAGGCACTGAAGGGCGCGACCAGCTGAACACCGCCGCGGGCCTGCCGCCTGGCAGCGCCGCGAACGACGTCACGGCC
>JAOPVN010000092.1 GCA_025966175.1 Modestobacter sp.
GGAGCAGGCGCAGCAGGCGGCGACCGAGGCCGCCCAGGCCGCCGCCGCCGCCGAGTCGGACCTGACCTCGCAGAAGGACCAGCTGCAGGACGAGCTGGCCGGCTACCAGGCTGACTTCGGCCGCCTCTCCGCCACCGACCAGGTGCGCGTGCAGAACGTCCTCGCCGGTCCGGACGTCTCAGCGAGCCCGGCGCCCGCGCCGACCGAGGCCGCCGGGATCGCCGTGCAGACCGCGCTCGCGCAGCTCGGCGACTCCTACGTGGCCGGGGCCAGCGGCCCGGACGCGTTCGACTGCTCGGGCCTGACGATGTACGCCTACGCCGCCGCCGGGGTGACGCTGCCGCACTCCAGCCGCGCCCAGGCGTCGATCGGGGTCCCGGTGGACCGCAGCGACCTGGAGCCCGGTGACCTGGTCTTCTTCTACACGCCGATCAGCCACGTGGGCATCTACATCGGCAACGGCCAGATGGTGCACGCCAGCGTGCCCGGCAAGCCGGTCGCGGTGACCAGCGTGGACAAGGGCGGCTACGTGGGCGCCCGCCGCGTCACGGGCGGCTGAGAAAGGACCCCCTCGCCCCCCGCCACTCGCAGGCTCGCGGCGGGTCCCTGCGAGGGGGCCGTTCCAGCACGTCAGGGGTGGAAGGTGCGGCCCTCGGCGAGCATCTCGACGCAGGTGGCGATCCGCCTCGCCCTGGCCTGCGGGGTGGTCGCCGTGTGCACCCGCCACAGCACCGAGTACCGGTTGGTCCTGTCCAGCCCGGCGAAGAACGCCTCCGCCGCGGGCTCGGCGGCCAGCGCCGCGGCCAGGTCCGTCGGGACGGTGATCGTGGCCGGCCCGGCGTAGGCGCGGTCCCAGCGGCCGTCGGCCTGCGCGGCCTCCACCGCCGCCAGCCCGGCCGGGCGCATCCGCCCGGCGGCGATCAGCCGGGCCACGGTCTCCACGTTCTTCTGCGACCAGACGCTGCGGGCCCGCCGCGGCGTGTAGCGCACGGTGAACCAGTCGTCGTCCACCCGGTTGCCCCGCCCGTCGATCCAGCCGTGACACAGCCCCACCTCGACCGCCTCGGCGGCGGTGATCGACGGGATGCCGGCCGACTTCTTGGCGATCTTCAAGAAGACCCCGGGCGCCCGGTCGTGCTCGGCGGCGAGCCAGGCGTCGAAGTCGGCGGCGGAGGCGAAGGCCCGGGTCTCGAACGCGCTGTCGTCGGCCACCGGGTCATCGTGGGCAGCGCGGACCGCGACGTCCAGCCCTTGCGGTTTCGCCGGCGGACCGCTCGGCTACCGCAGACCGGACGGCGTCCAGCAGCGGCGCCGCGACGACGGACGGGACGACGGATGGCGCAGGCACCCGGCCCCAAGGCGCTGTGGCTGGTGCGGCACGGCGAGAGCCTGGGCAACCTGGCCGACGCCCAGGCCCATGAGCAGGGATCGGGCCGGCTGGTGCTCGACGTCCGCGACCCCGACGTCCCGCTGTCACCGAACGGGGAGTCGCAGGCCGATGCGCTCGGCGTCTGGCTGGCCGCCCTGCCCGCCGACGAGCAACCGACCACCGTGCTCAGCTCACCGTTCACCCGGGCGACGAGCACCGCGCAGCGGGCGGTCGAGCAGAGCGGACTGGAGCTGACGATCCGCTACGACGAGCGGCTGCGGGAACGGGACTTCGGTGCCTTCGACGGCATGACCCGGGACGGCATCCGCGCGGAATTCCCCGACGAGGCGCGCCGCCGGGACCTGCTGGGCAAGTTCTACTACCGGCCGCCGGGTGGGGAGAGCTGGGCCGACGTCGCGCTGCGGGTGCGCAGCCTGCTGGCCACCGAGGCGCTCCGGCACGACGGCGAGCGGCTGATGTGTGTCTCCCACCAGGCGGTGATCATGGTGTTCCGGTACGTGCTCGAGGAGCTCTCCGAGCAGCAGCTGCTGGAGATCGACCGGGGTGACCAGATCGCCAACACCTCGGTGACCCGCTACGAGTTGTCCGACGACGGGCACGTCCAGCTCGTCGGCTTCAACGGCGTCGACCACCTCGACCAGGACGCCGCAGCCCCCGTGACCGAGGAGAACGATGTCCCGTCCCCAGCCTGACGCCACGCTGATCACGCCGCAGGTCCTCCGGAACTGGCGGCTGCCCGAGCCGACCGGCGGCAAGGAGGCCCGCGGCTCGATCCTGGTGGTCGGCGGCAGCACCGAGACCCTCGGTGCGGTGCTGCTGGCCGCGGAGGCCGCGCTGCGCTCGGGCGCCGGGAAACTGCAGGTGGTCGTGCCGTCGAAGGTGGCGCCGCACGTGTCGATCTCGCTGCCGGAGGCGCTGGTACGGGGTGTGCCCTCGACCGAGGCCGGTGCCATCTGCGCCTCGGCGGCCGAGCTGGTGCTGGACCTGGCGGAGAAGGCCTCCGCGGTGCTGGTCGGTCCGGGGATGGCCGACGAGAAGGAGACCCGGGGCTTCGTCGAGGCGCTGCTGCCGCACCTGGAGTGCCCGGTCGCGCTGGACGCCCTCGGTCTGGCGGCGGTCACCGCCGATCCGGGCTGCCTGCACCACCTGGGGGGCCGCGTCGTCCTCACCCCGAACCCGACCGAGCTGGCGATCTCGTTGCACGTGGAACAGGAGGAGGTGGGGGCCGACCCGGCCGGTGCGGCCCGTCGGCTGGCCGTGCAGGCGCACGCCGTCGTCGGCCTCGGGGGCGCGACCAGCTGGATGGCCGCGCCGGACGGGCGGTTGTGGGAGGACGAGAGCGGCGGTGCCGGGTTGGGCGTCTCCGGCTCCGGCGACGTGCGGGCCGGCG
Organism: Modestobacter sp.; assembly: GCA_025966175.1. Taxonomy (GTDB): domain Bacteria; phylum Actinomycetota; class Actinomycetes; order Mycobacteriales; family Geodermatophilaceae; genus Modestobacter. The sequence goes on from JAOPVN010000092.1 coordinate 2,781, forward strand.
TCACCGCGGGCCTGCTCGCCCGCGGCGCCGGGCCCGAGCAGGCCGCAGTCTGGGCCTCCTACCTGCACGGCCGGGCGGGCGAGCGGCTGGCCGCGACGGTCGGCCGGCTGGGGTTCCTGGCCCGGGAGCTGCCGCCGGAGATCCCGCGTGTCATCGCCGAGGTCGACCTCTGACAGCCTGGCGGCGCACGCGGGAGCGGCCCGCGACTCGGTGAGGAGCCCAGCAGCGTGGCTGACAACTACATCGGAGAGCTGGACTTCGGGGCGCCGGAGATCGACGAGCAGGCGTTCGTCGCACCGACGGCGGTCGTCGTCGGCAAGGTGACCATGGGTCCGCGGGCCAGCATCTGGTACGGCGCGATCGCCCGCGCGGACTCCGAGGTCATCGAGATCGGCGCGGACTCGAACATCCAGGACGGCTCCACCCTGCACAGTGACCCGGGGCACCCGTTGGTCATCGGTCGCGGCGTCACGGTCGGCCACAACGTGGTGCTGCACGGCGCCCGGGTCGACGACGACGTGCTGGTCGGCATGGGCAGCACCGTGCTCAACGGCGCCCACATCGGCTCCGGCTCGATCGTCGCCGCGGGTGCCGTGGTCATGCAGGGCGCGGAGATCCCGCCGAACTCGCTCGTCGCCGGCGTCCCGGCCAAGGTCCGGCGGGAGACCACCGAGGACGACCGGACGGCGATCAAGCTCAACGCGAAGAGCTACACCGACCGGCTCGACCAGCATCGCGCCGTCCGCCGGGTGCCGTAGCCGATCACGATCGGGTAACGCAGTCACCCGTGGCAGCCCGCCGATGACGTCTTAGTTGCGTGCATCGAGGACAGGGGGACGGGTGAGAGACGTCGAGGACGGATCGTTCGAGACGTTCGTGGCCGAACGGTCGACGACGCTGCTGCGGACGGCGTACCTGCTGACGGGTGACCGCGGCCACGCCGAGGACCTGCTGCAGACCGCGCTGATCAAGGCGTACCGGCACTGGGGCCGGATCGACCACGACGACCCCACCGCCTTCGTCCGCCGGGTGCTGGTGACCACCCACGCGAGCTGGCGCCGGCTGTCGCGGGTGAGCGAGTTCGTGTCCGCCAGCCCGCTGCTCTCCGGGACGTCCGGCCTCCCCGGGTTCGCCCAGCCGACGTCCGACGTCGGTGAGCGGGACGAGATGACGGCCGCGCTGGCGACGCTGCCGCCGCGGATGCGCGCGGTCCTGGTGCTCCGCTACTGGGAGGACCTCTCCGAGGCCGGCACCGCCGAGGTGCTCGGCTGCTCGGTGAACACCGTCAAGACGCACACCAGCCGGGGCCTCGCCCGGCTCCGCGAACTCCTCGGCGACACCGCGGGGACGCCGACCAGGACCGCCAGCTCCGGAGGGGAGCGCTGACATGGACATCGAGACCCGACTGCGCCACGACCTCGCCCACCGGGCCGGGGACATCTCCGCGGCCCCCACCGACCTGCACGAGCAGGTCCTCGCCGGCCACCACACCCAGCGCCGGCACCAGATGGGGCTGGTGGCCCTCGCCGCGGCACTCGTCGCCATCGTCGCCCTGGTGCCGTTGACCGTGGGGAGCAACGGTCCGTCCGTCGGCGGACCGGCCGCGACCACCGCGCCGGGCGTGGAGGCCGGCTACGTGCCCTGGGACCTCGCTCCCCGCGGCACTCTGGCCGGGGACGCCGCGTACCTGCAGGCCCTCGTCCAGAAGCCGTGGAGCAGCCTGCCCGAGTACGCCGGGCCCCCGGTGGAGACCCGGCACGTGGTCTTCGCCGGTGAGATCGGCGGCGAGGTCGAGGCGCTGGTCATCGGCTGGCAGGACGGCGGCTGGCAGGGGATCTGGTGGGCGGGGCCCGCCGACGTAGCAGCGGCGGACCTCGCCGCGACCGGTGACGCGATGCCGCTGGACCCCGACTTCGTCCAGCAGTACACCGGCAGGGTGCTGCTGATGATCGGCCGGCCCGGGGACACGATCGAGATCTCGCCCCGCCAGGACATCGCCGCGGACGGCTCGATCGTCCCGGCGCCGTTCATCCCGGTCGCCGACGCCACCGGCGTCGGGACGGTCGACGCGGCAGCACTGGGGACGGCGCGGATCCGGGTCACCCGGGACGGCCAGGTCGTCGTCGACCAGGTCCTGCACGGCGGGCAGGAGACCCGGGAGGGCACCGCCGACCAGCTCGACCTCTCCGCAGCCCTGGGCGCCGCGGCCGGCGAGCCGGAGGAGCCCATGGTGCGGCTGATGGTGCAGTCGTTCCTCAACCAGACCGGGCTCGGCATCGACGAGGTCACGGTGGGCGTGCGCTGGGGCGGCCCGATCGGCAACCGCAACCTCGCCGCCACCAGCGCCGTCGTCACGATCGGTGTCCCCTCGGGGGCGACCGTCGTGCTCGGCGGCGTGGGCAGCGAGCAGACGAACGGTGACACCTGGATCGCCATCGCGCCGTGCGGCCAGGTGGTCCTCCCGGCCGGTACCGACGTCGACGCTCTGCTCGTCGCGATGCGCTGCGACCTGACCAGCAGCAAGGACGGCGCCGGCCTGGGCAGCCAGGTCGTCGTCGTGCCGCCGGCCGGCACGGCGTCGCTGCAGCTGACCGGTGCCTCCGGCGGCGTGCTCGACACCCGGGAGCTGACCGGCCCCGCCTACGTGGGCGCGGCGCCGGACGGGCTGGCCGGGGTCACCGCGCTGGATGCGACCGGCGGGGTGCTGACCGAGGCGCCGATGCTCGGGATGGCGGACCTGCAGCTGGCCGACTGACCCACCGCAACGACCGGGGCCCGGCCACTCCTCGAGGGGAGTGACCGGGCCCCGGTCGTGAGGCCCCGCTGCAGGGGCCCGCCGCGAGCGTGCGAGCGGTGGGGGGCAGTGGTGAGGCTCCGCTGCAGGGGCCCGCCGCGAGCGTGCGAGCGGTGGGGGGCAGCGGGGTCCTTCCGTCAGTTGCGGACCGAGGCCACCAGCGGGCACACGAAGGGGTCGCGCTCGCCCAGGCCCACCCGGTTGAGGTACTGGACGACCATCCGGTACGAGCCGGCCAGCGAGGTCTCGGTGTAGCTGATCCCGTGCTTCTCGCAGTGTGCGCGCACCAGCGGCTGGACCTTCTTCAGGTTCGGCCGCGGCATGCTCGGGAACAGGTGGTGCTCGATCTGGTAGTTGAGCCCGCCCATCATGAAGTCGGTCAGCAGACCGCCGCGGATGTTGCGGGACATCAGCACCTGGCGGCGCAGGAAGTCGACCTTGGCGTTCTTCGGCACGACCGGCATGCCCTTGTGGTTGGGCGCGAACGA
>JAOPVN010000546.1 GCA_025966175.1 Modestobacter sp.
GTCTTGGTGAAGCCCTGCATGCCGGCCTTGGCCGCGGAGTAGTTCACCTGGCCGCGGTTGCCCAGCGCCGAGACGCTGGAGAGGTTCACGATCCGGCCGAACTCGGCCTCGACCATGTGCTTCTGGGTCGCCTTGCTCATCAGGAAGGCGCCCCGCAGGTGCACGCCCATGACGGCGTCCCAGTCCTCGACGGTCATCTTGAAGAGCAGGTTGTCCCGGGTGATGCCGGCGTTGTTCACCAGCACCGTCGGGGCGCCGAGCTCCTGCGCCACCCGCTCGACCGCGGCGTTGACCGAGGCCTCGTCGGCCACGTTCGCACCCACCGCGAGCGCCTCGCCGCCGGCGGAGGTGATCGCCTCGACGGTGCCCGCACAGGCCGCCTCGTCGAGGTCCAGCACCGCGACCGCCATCCCGTCCTGCGCGAACCGTCGTGCGATGGCGGCGCCGATACCGCGCGCCGCTCCGGTGATGATCGCCGTCCGCTGCTGTGCCACTGCGTCTCCTCGTCGAGTTCGTCAGGGGGTCGCGCGGAGGATCGTCCCCCGGTCGCGCACCCGTCTTCTCGCCTCAGTGCATAGCACCAGCCCGCGCGCCGGCCGGCCGGGGGTGTGCCCGCCACGCCCCTCTCACCGCGCAACTGCCGTTCCGGGCGAGCACCCTCTCTCCATGGCAGCCGACCGCCCCATCCTCCCCGGCAGTGGCCGCCGCCCGCTGGCCGCCGCCCGTCGCCGCGGGGCACCCGACACCGAGGCGCCGCTCGAGGTCACCCTCGTCCTGCGCCGACGCGCCGAGCTGCCGCCCGGGCCACCACCGCGGCTCACGCCGGCCGAGCTCGCCGGGACCTACGGCGCCGATCCGGCCGACGTCGAGCGGGTGCGCGGCGCGCTGACCGCGGAGGGGCTGGCGGTCACCTCGGTCGACCCCGCCTCGCGGCGGGTCCAGGTGCGCGGCACGGTCGGGACGTTCCAGCGCGTGTTCGGCACCGAACTGGAGGAGGTCGAGTCCCCCGACCCGGTGCGCGGCCGCGCGGTCACCCACCGGCAGCGGTCCGGCGACCTGCGGCTGCCGCCCGCCCTGGCCGGGATCGTCACCGCCGTGCTGGGCCTCGACGACCGCCCGCAGGCACGCACCCGGTTCCGGCCCGCCGCCCCCGTCGGCACCGCCTTCACCCCGCCGGAGCTCGGCCGGGTCTACCGCTTCCCGGCCGGCACCGACGGCAGCGGGCAGATCCTGGCCATCCTCGAGTTCGGCGGTGGCTACACCCAGGCCGACCTGGACCAGTACTGGACGTCGATCGGGCCGGCCGCCGCGCCCACCGTCACCGCGGTCGGGGTGGACGGCGCGGCCAACGCCCCGGCGGGCGACCCCCACGGCCCGGACGGCGAGGTGCTGCTGGACATCGAGGTGGCCGGCGCGCTGGCCCCCGGCGCCGCCATCGTCGTCTACTTCGCCCCCAACACCGACCGTGGCTTCCTCGACGCGCTGGCCACGGCCGGGCACGCCACCCCGACGCCGACGGCGATGAGCATCAGCTGGGGCCAGAACGAGGACGCGTGGACCGCCCAGGCCCGCACCGCCATGGACGACGCGATGGCCGACGCCGCCGCGCTGGGGATCACCGTGTGCGCGGCCGCCGGCGACGACGGCAGCACCGACAACGCCACCGACGGCCGGGCCCACGTCGACTTCCCCGCCTCCAGCCCGCACGCGCTGGCCTGCGGGGGCACCACGCTGCGGACCGAGGGGAGCTCCGGCGCCGTCAGCAGCGAGGTCGTCTGGTTCCACGGGGCCGGCCTCGGCGGCACCGGGGGCGGCGTGAGCGCCGTCTTCCCGGTGCCCGAGTGGCAGACCGGCGTGGGCGTGCCCGGGGACGCCGATACCGGCCGCCCCGGCCGGGGGGTGCCCGACGTCGCCGCCGACGCAGACCCGGCGACCGGCTACCGGGTGCGGGTCGACGGCACCGACGCGGTCTTCGGCGGCACGAGCGCCGTCGCACCGCTGTGGTCGGCGCTCACCTGCCGGCTGGCCCAGGCCCTCGGGCATCGCCCCGGGCTGCTGCAGCCGCTGCTCTACGCCGGGCTCTCCGCCGGGCAGGTGCCGGCCGGGTTCCGCGACGTCACGACCGGCAGCAACGGCGCCTACCGCGCCGCCCCGGGCTGGGACCCGTGCACCGGGCTCGGCGTCCCCGACGGCGAGGCGCTGCTCGCAGCACTGCGCGCGCCCCGGGGCTGACGAACGGCCCCCTGCAGGGTCCCGCCGCGAGCGAGTGGTGGGGGGCAGGGGGTCCTTCCACTAGGCTGGGCGCACACACACGACAGGGGAGCGCTTCGGCGCTGAGAGTGCGGGCAACCGCAGACCCTCGAACCTGATCCGGGTCATGCCGGCGCAGGGAGTCTGGAGGAGCACCATGGCCGAACAGGCCGTCCGTCCGTCCGATGCTGCCCCGGGAACGCCACGCTGGCGCACCGTCGACATCATCGTCACCGCCGTCCTCGGCGTCGCCTTCGGCGTCGTCTTCTGGGCCTGGTCGCTGGTCTACGGCGCCGCCAGCCCGGCGTTCGCCGCCTTCCCGCCCGGCCAGGCGGTCATGTACGGCGTCTGGCTGGTGGCCGCGGTGGTGGCCCCGCTGATCATCCGCAAGCCCGGCGCGGCGCTGGTCGCCGAGCTGATCGGAGCCACCGTCGAGGCCCTGCTCGGCTCGCACTTCGGCACCCTGGTGATCCTCTACGGCCTGCTGCAGGGTGCGGGGGCCGAGCTCGGTTTCGCGCTGTTCCGCTACAAGCGCTTCGGCTGGCTGCAGGCGCTGCTGGCCGCCGCGTTGGCCGGTCTCGCCGCCGTCGTCCTGGACTTCGTCAACTACTACCCGGACTGGACCGGCGGCTGGAAGACCACCTACCTGCTGCTCGTGGTCGGCAGCACGGTGCTGATCGCCGGCGTCGGCGGGATGGCGCTCACCCGCGCCCTGGCCGCGAGCGGCGCACTGTCCTCGTTCGCCTCCGGCCGCACCCGGGTGTGAGGCCGGCCGACGTCCGGCTGACCGGCTGGGGGTTCCGGCACGCCTCCCGGCTGGCCTGGGCGGTGCGCGACGTCGACCTGCGGGTGGCACCCGGCGAGCGGGTGCTGCTGACCGGCGCGTCGGGGGCGGGCAAGTCGACGCTGCTGCGCGCGCTGGCCGGCCTGCTGGAGCCGGAGTCGGGTGACGCTGCCGGTGAGCTGACCGTCGACGGCCACGTCCCCGACCGGCGGCGGCAACGGGTCGGCGTCGTCTTCCAGGACCCGGACTCGCAGCTGGTGATGACCCGCGCCGGGGACGACGTCGCCTTCGGCCTGGAGAACACCGGCACCCCGCCGGAGCTCATCTGGCCCGCCGTCGACGCGGCGCTGGACGCGGTCGGGTTCACCCTCGGCCGGGACCAGCCGACCGCGGCGCTGTCCGGCGGGCAGAAGCAGCGGCTGGTGCTGGCCGGGGCCCTCGCGCCCCGGCCCGGCCTGCTGCTGCTCGACGAGCCGACCGCCCAGCTCGACCCCGAGGGCGCGGCACTGGTCCGCGCCGCCGTCGTCCGGGCGGTGGCCGACCGGTCCGCCACGCTGGTCGTCGTCGACCACGACGTCGAGGCCTGGCTGCCGCTGGTGGACCGGGTGGTGGAGATGCTGCCCGGCGGCGGCAGCGTCGAGCAGGCCCCCGGCTGGCGGCCGGCGCCGCTGCGGCTGCCGGCCCGGCACGTCCACCCGCC
>JAOPVN010000569.1 GCA_025966175.1 Modestobacter sp.
GCGGCAGCACCATCGACACGGTCAAGGCCGCCGGGCACCGCGCCGGCATCCGCTGGGCCTCCGTGCCGACCGTCGCCTCCACCGACGCCCCGTGCTCGGCGCTGTCGGTGATCTACACGGCGGACGGGGCGTTCGAGGAGTACCGCTTCTTCCCGCGCAACCCCGACCTGGTGCTGGTCGACACCCAGGTGGTGGCGCAGGCGCCGGTGCGGTTCCTGGTCGCCGGCGTCGGCGACGCGCTCGCCACCTGGCTCGAGGCCCGGGCGACCGCGGCCTCGAACGCCGCGACCATGGCCGGCGGCCTCCCGCTGCAGGCCGGGACGGCGCTGGCCCGGTTGTCCTGGGACATCCTCTGGGAGAACGCGCTGCCGGCCGTCGAGGCGGTCCGCCAGCACCTGGTGACGCCCGCGGTGGAGAAGGTCGTCGAGGCCAACACGCTGCTGTCCGGGCTCGGGTTCGAGTCCGGCGGGCTCGCGGCGGCCCACGCGATCCACAACGGGCTCACCGCGTCCGAGGCCACGCACGGCCTCACGCACGGCCAGAAGGTCAACATCGGATCGCTGACCCAGCTGGTGCTGGAGGGGGCCCCGACCGCGGAGATCCGCGCGTTCGTCGAGTTCACCACCCGGGTGGGCCTGCCCACGACGCTCACCGAGGTCGGCATCGACGTCGACGACGTCGAGGACCTGCAGCGGGTCGCGGAGGCGGCCACCGTCGAGGGCGAGACCATCCACAACATGCCGTTCCCGGTGCGGGTGCCCGAACTCGTCGACGCACTGCGGTCCATCGAGGGCCTCTCCCGCGGGGTCCGGGCCGAAGCGGGGCTGCCCGAGCCGGTCGCGCACCACGCGCACTGAACCGCTCCGGGCTGAGCACGGCGGAGGGGTGGGTCCCGGCCGGCACCCACCCCTCTGTCGTCAGCCGAGCGGCTGCTTCTCCCCCGCCTCGACGGCCACCGGCAGGTGGTTCTCCGCTGGCGGCAGCGGGCAGGTGGCGAACTCGGTGTAGGCGCACGGCAGGTTGGTGGCCCGGTTGAGGTCCAGCACCACCGTGCCGTCGGCAGCCGGCGGCTCGACCTTCAGCGACCGGTTGGCCGCGTAGGTGGTCACCCCCGACGTCTCGTCGGTGAAGAGCACGAACAGGCTGCCCTCGGTCGCGCCGTTGAACGCGGTCAGGGACAGCGGCTGCCCGTCGAGTTCGAACTCGATCCGGCCAGGGGCGTCGTAGACGTGCTGCAGGCCCTCGACGACCGCGCCGACCGTGGTCGGTCGCGGCTCGTCGAACGGCAGATACCGCCCGGTCGCCACCCAGCGCGGGTCCGGCGCGTAGGCCGGCGTCCCCGGGTAGTCCCGCAGCACCCCGTGGTCGGGGTGCCGCGGCCGGACGACGTCCGAGCCACCGCGCCTGGCCACCTCGACCACGGCGTCCCCGAACCCGGCAGTGATCCCGCCGCGCTCGGGGATGACCCCGAACGCGTGCTCACCGTGCACCGGCTGTCCGTCGATGGTGAGCTCCTCGCCGTCGGCGAGCTGGACCGTCACGCCGTCCGGCCCGGTCCACCACTCCCCCGGCGCGTCCGGGAAGCGCTGCGGCTCCCCGGTCAGCCAGTGCAGCCCGGTGATCGCCAGGAAGCCGTGCGGATCGGCGCGCACGGTCTCGTGCTGCCGGTGCCACACCTCCCACTCCTGCCTGAACGTGCCGGTGTCGGTGATCGTCATGTCGTCCTCCTCGGAGCCGGGCGGGTCACGCCACCTCGGTGAGCCGGCCGGTGGCGACGTCGAACACGAAGCCCCGGACGCTCTCCTTGTGCGGGATGTACGGGCTGTCCAGGATGCGCTTGCGGGAGGCGCGGACGTCGTCCCCGAGGTCGGAGAACGCCTCCGAGTGCCACTCCGGTCGCACGCCGACCTCCTGCTCGATGGAGTTGCGGAACTCCTCGTCGCTGAAGGTGAGCATGCCGCAGTCGGTGTGGTGGACCAGGACGATCTCGGTGGTGCCCAGCAGCCGCTGGCTGATCGCCAGGGACCGGATCTCGTCGGCGGTGACGACGCCGCCGGCGTTGCGGATGACGTGTGCCTCGCCCTCGGACAGCCCGAGCGCGCGGTAGACGTCCAGCCGGGCGTCCATGCACGCCAGGACGGCGACGTGCCGGGCCGGGGGCAGCGGCAACGGGCCGTCGAAGGACTCGGCGTAGCGGGCGTTGGCGGCGATCAGTTCATCGGTGACGGACACGGCAGTGCTCCTCTGGGTGGACGGGGTGGGAAACGGGGTCAGGAGCGGGCGGCGCTGCGGGAGCGGAAATCGCCGCGCCCGGTGTCGCCCTTCCAGTCGGCGAAGGACTCGCCGGTGAGCTCCTCGAGCAGCTCGATGTCGGGCAACATGGGCGCCAGTACCTCGCGGCGCACCTCGACCGGCAGTCGCGGACGGGGGGCGCGGCCGGCGTGCAGGGCGGCGATCAGCGGCCGGCTGGCCTGGCGCCACACCTGCGGAGGCGCGTAGGCACCGAGCGCGGCCCCGGCCCGGGCCGCCTGGGCCAGCAGCCGGTACCGCGGGGAGTCGGCGACGAAGGGCTTGACGTTCTCCGGCGCCACGGTGTGCGCGACGCCGGTCGCGACGCCGAGGAACTCGCTGACCCGGTCCAGGGTCTCCGTCGGGGTGTCGACCAGCTGCCGGTAGCGCAGCACCACCACCTGCTCGCGGGGGACGTGCCGGTAGAGGTCGCGCAGCTGGGCGCCGTAGCTGCCCAGCCCCCGGTAGTGCCAGAACGGCGCCCAGCCGGCGTCGATCCGCTGCTGCTCCAGCCGCACCGCGGCCAGGAAGTCCGGCTCCGGCTCGAGCCCGTCGGCCCGCAGGTGCGCCCAGTTGGAGTGCGCCCGGTCGACCGGGTCGCGGACCACCGCGATCACCTTGACGCCCGGGACGTCGGCGCCCAGCCGCTGCTGGGCGTCGCGGTCGTAGAGGTAGAACGGGGTGCTCTCGCCGCGAACGGTGCCCGCCGGGGCGCCGGCGAACAGGGCCAGGTAGTCGGCCCGGCGCCAGATCCACTCCTGCGCGCTGTGCGCGTCCCCGGGCCCGCGCTGGCCGCTGCGCGGCGGCGGGCGGCCGTCGGTCAGGTAGTACTTCGGCTCCTTGACCGGCGACAGGTACAGGCCGGGGTGGGTGGCCAGCGCGGCGTGCAGGGCGGTGGTCCCGGCCTTGGGCGCCCCGGCGATGACGAACTGCGGCAGCCGGTCGGTGGGCGAGGTCATGGGCGGGCCTCCTGGGGCTGGGCGCGGAACGGCGGCCGGGCGGGATGCAGACTGGGGCTCCCGCCCCTTCGACCTCGACCGGAGCCGCTCGCGTGTCCCCCCGCATCCCTCAGCCGCCGGAGGCCGGACCGTTCTGGTCGCAGGCTCAGGTCGTCCTCGCCCCCGCCGACCCCCGCCCTGGCGCCTGGGCCGGTGGCCCCTCGGCGCAGCTGGTCGACGGCACCTGGTGGCTGGCCTACCGGCTGCGGCGCCCGGTCGGCGAGGGCCGCGGCTTCGCCAACGTGATCGCCCGTTCCACCGACGGCGTGCGCTTCGAGCCCGTGCTGGAGCTGGGCAAGGACGCGTTCGGCGCGGAGTCCCTCGAGCGGCCGGCGCTGGTGCACACCCCGGCCGGGCGCTGGCGGCTCTACGTCAGCTGCGCGACGCCGGGTACCAAGCACTGGCGGGTTGACCTGCTGGAGGCCGACTCGGTCGAGGGCCTGGCCGACGCCGTCCCGCGCACGGTGCTCCCCGGCAGCGCCGAGGTCGCCGTCAAGGACCCGGTGCTGCGGCACGACGGCACGCAGTGGCACCTCTGGGCGTCGGTGCACCCGCTCGACGATCCCACCGCCACCGACCGGATGACCACCGAGCACGCCACCAGCCAGGACGGGATCGACTGGACCTGGCGCGGCACCGCGCTGGCCGGTACCCCGGGCAGCTGGGACGCCCGCGGCGTCCGCTTCGCCACGGTGGTGCTGGACGGCGACCGGAGCTGGGCGCTCTACGACGGCCGGGCGACCGCCGAGGAGAACTGGGAGGAGCGCACCGGTCTGGCCCGGCAGAACGGCGACGGATCCTTCCATCCGGCGGGGAGCGGCCCGCTGCTGCAGAGCCCGCACGCCCCGTCCGGGCTGCGCTACGCCGATGTCGTCGCCCTCCCCGACGGCAGCGCCCGCTGGTTCTACGAGGCGACCCGGCCCGACGGCGCCCACGAGCTGCGCACGGTGCTGCTGCCCGGCTGAGCCCGGCGTCATCGGTCCGCAGCCGGCCCGCAGCCGGCGCCCCGGGCGACCGCGGCCGGGTCGGCCCCCAGCAGCCCGGGCAGCGGACGCGGGTCGTCGACCGGCTGCCAGCGTCCGGCGACCTGCGTGTAGGCCACCCGCGGGCCGCGGGACAGGAACGCGTCGAGCGCGGCGAGCAGCCGCTCCACGTCGGCGAGCGTGCTGCCCACCCCGACACTGGCCCGCAGCGCACCCAGGGGCACGCCCAGCCGGGCGAGCAGCGGATGGGCGCAGAACCGGCCGTCGCGCACGCCGATGCCGTGTTCGGCGGAGAGGTACGCGGCCACCAGGCCGGGGTCCGCGCCGGCGACGGTGAACGAGACGACGCCGGTGGGCTCGGCCGAGTCGGCCCAGATCCGCAGCACCCGCACGCCCGGCAGCGCCGACAGCCCGCTCACCAGCCGCTCCCGCAGCACCCGCTCGTGTGCTGCCAGCGCCCCGGCGGGCAGCCCGGCGAGGGCGTCGCACGCCGCCGCGAGCGCGACCGCGCCGAGCACGTTGGGCGAGCCGCCCTCGTGCCGGTGCGGTGCGGGAGCCCAGCGGGTCTCCTCGACCGTCACCTCCTGCACCGCACCGCCTCCGGCCAGGTACGCCGGGGCCTGGTCCAGCCAGTCCCGGCGGCCGACCAGCGCCCCGGACCCGAACGGCGCGTACGCCTTGTGCCCGGAGAAGGCGACGTAGTCCGCGCCCGTCGCGGCCAGCGAGAACCGGCGGTGCGGCACCAGCTGCGCGCCGTCGACCAGCACCCGGGCGCCGGCGGCGTGGGCGAGCAGGACGACGTCGTCCAGCGGCAGGGCCTCCCCGGTGACGTTGGAGGCGCCGGTGACCGCGACCAGCGCGTACGGCGCCGCGGCAAGTTCGGCGCCCAGCGCCCGCAGCGTCTCCACCACCGTGGCGGCGGCGGGCAGCACGGTGACCGGGCCCCGCTGCTGCCAGGGCAGCAGGTCGGCGTGGTGCTCGCTGTCGAGCACCAGCACGGCAGCACCGGCGGGCACGCACCCGGCGAGCAGGTTCAGCGCGTCGGTGGTGTGCCGGACCAACACGCAGACGTCGTCGGCGCGGGCACCGAGAAAGCGGGCGACGGTCTCCCGCGCGGACTCGTAGAGGGCGGTGGAGACCTGGGACAGATAGCCGGCGCCGCGGTGGACGCTGGCGTAGAGCGGCAGGGCCTCGGCGACCCGCGCGGCGACGGACTCCAGCGCCCGGCTGCTGGCCGCGGCGTCCAGGTCGACGTAGCGGGCCCGACCGCCGGGCACGAGCGGCACCCGGGTGTCGGCGCCCACGACGGGCAGCAACGGAGCGCTGCCGGGGAGCGGCAGGACGGAGAGGGCAGGACGACAGAGGACGGCGCTGGACACGGAGGTGCTCCTGACGGGCCGGGGACCCGGGGCACGGGTCCGCGCTTTGCGGCTGCGGAACTGCAGCCGCCAGGTCGTCACCCGGGGCACCCCATCGCGGAGGAGGGTTGCCGGCCAGCAAGCCGGGGCTTCGCGCTGGCACTCGTGACCTGTCCCGAGCCTGACAGACGAACTGCCTTCCCGTCAAACCCGATCGACATGGTGTGATTTGGGGGCGAGCACGATTGCCGTGGTCGGCAACCCCAAGCCCCGCTCCCGCTCATGCTGGGCGCGGACCGGGGCACGCCCTGGCACCGGAGCTGCTGCTCACGCCGGTCCTGGTCGAGCTCGGCGCGACCGCCCCGACCCGCGGGCTCTACCTGATCGACCGGGCGCGGGACGAGCCCGGCCCACTGGACGACTGGCTGGTCGCGGCCGGGCCACAGGTGGCCGCCGCCCGCACGGCAGGCCGCGGCTGACCGGCCCGTTTAGGCTGGCCGGGTGATCCTCATCGTCGTGAAGTGGCCGGTTCGTCCTGAGTTCGACGAGCAGTGGCCCGAGCTGGTCCGGGAGTTCACCGAGGCGGTCCGGGCCGAGCCCGGCAACGTCTTCTTCGAGTGGTCCCGCAGCGTCGAGGAGCCGAACACCTGGCTGCTCGTCGAGGGTTTCCGGGACGCCGAGGCCGGCGCGGTGCACACCGCGTCCGACCACTTCCAGAAGGCCATCTCGGAGATGCCGGACTGGGTCTCGGCCACCCCGTCGATCATGTACGTCGACTCCCCCGACCTGGCCGGATGGGGCCCGATGGGCGAGGTCCAGCCCCGCAGCTGAGCCCGGGCCGGCCGGGGCCCCGTTCAGCCGCGGCCGAGGACGGCGGTGAGCACGCCGGACAGCCAGCTCCTGGCCTCCTGCGGAGCGGCCGGGGCACCGGCGTGCCGGGCCGCGACGTAGAGGTCCGGGCGGACCAGCAGCACGCCGGCGTCGCCGATCTCCCGCAGCTCCGCCCAGGTTCCGTAGGGGTCCTCGATCGGCTGGCCGGGACCGATCGACACCGGGGTGATCACCAGGCCGAGCTCAGTGGCCAGCTCCTCGGCGGCTTGCAGCCAGCCCTCTCCCCCGATGCCGGTGACGACGCTGAACCGGCCTTGGCCGACGAGGTCGAGGGTGGAGACCCGGTGGCCCGCCCGGGTCACCCAGGTGTGCGGGAGCTTGGCGCCGGGCCAGGTGGTGGGCTGGGCGTAGAGCTCCGGATCACGCCGGTACTCCGGCATCGGCGTGCCGTCGCCGATGACCGCCGACGAGGCGTACCGCTGGTTGTGCTCGACGCCGTGGGCGTCGAATTCGTAGGCCTTGTGCGCGATCGCCTCGCGCAGCGCGGCCCGCACCTTCTCCCCCTCCGGTCCCGGCGCCTTCCGCACGGCCAGCCGCTCCGCCAGCAGCTCGACGTCGGTGGTGTCGGACAGGTCGAGCGCGGTGAGGATCTTGCCGGTGTCGGCGATGCTCTGGTTGGCCCGCTCCACGATCTGCCGGGCGATGGGCGCCCGCTCGGCGTCGTAGCTCTCCAGCAGCGCCGGCGAGGCGGTGCCGGCGACGACGTGGGCGAGCTTCCAGGCCAGGTTGTACGAGTCCTGGATGGAGGTGTTGGAGCCCAGCCCGTTCGTCGGTGGGTGCCGGTGCACCGCGTCGCCGGCGCAGAACACCCGGCCGCGGGCGATCGTCGTCGCGAAGTGGTGGTTCACCGTCCACGGTGAGGCCGACTTCACCCGCATCCGGAAGTCGTCGGTGCCGACCAGGGCGACGGCCAGCTCGCGGACCACCTCGTCGGTGAAGGTGGGTGGGCCGGCCGCCACCTCGTAGCCCCACATGAGCATCCACTCGGTCCAGGGCTTGATCATGCGCAGCACGCCCAGGCCGACGCCCTCCTTCTCGGCGCCCGGCTGGAGCATCCAGTAGAGGACCGACGGGCGGTGGGCGACCAGGTGCGACAGGTCGGCCTCGAAGACGATGCTCATCGCACCGGCGACCGCACCCGGGCCCTCGAACGGCAGGCCGAGGTCGGCGGCCACCAGGCTGCGGGCGCCGTCGGCACCGACCAGGTACCGGGACCGGACGGTGTACTGCGCACCGCTCAGCCGATCGCGGACGGTGGTGGTGACGCCGTCGTCGTCCTGCTCGTGGCCGAGGTACTCGACGTCGAACCGGATCCGCGCGCCGCGCTCCTGGGCCGCCTGGACCATGATCGGCTCGGTGATCGTCTGCGGGGCGTCGAGCATGGTGCAGGGGCTCTGCAGCTCGTAGTCGGCGTGCCGCAGGGTATCGGTGCCCCAGGAGGGGATCCGGCCGAGCTCCTCCCCCGCCAGGCTCGTGCAGAACGTCGTGTTGCCCATGTACTCCCAGGGGGTCGCCTCACGCATCAGCCGCTCCTCGAGGCCCATGTCGCGCAGCGCCTCCATCGTGCGCTGGTTGGTGATGTGCGCGCGGGGCGTGTCGGAGAGTCGGCTGTACTTGGTGATGAGCAGCGTGCGGGTGCCGTAGGTGGCGAGGAACAGCGCGGCGGCCGCGCCGGCCGGGCCGGAGCCGACGACCAGCACGTCGGTGTCGTAGGCAGGAGTCGGGGCGGGGGTCGTCGCGGCAACGCTCATGGAGTCCTCGTCGTCGATTCCGTACAGCGGTCCGTATGGCGGCTGCCCAGGAGTACCGGGCCGGCGGGAGAGTGTCAAGGGTCACACCCCATGCGCGCAACCCGCCCTCCCGGACAGGTGTCCGGCAGCACCGCGATCGAGCGGCGAGAGCCGGTGTGCCACCGTTCCGGCATGGTGAACGTCCTGTCCATCCAGTCGCACGTGGCCTACGGGCACGCCGGCAACGCCTCCGCGGTCTTCCCGCTGCAGCGGCTGGGCATCGAGGTCTGGCCGGTGCACACCGTCCAGTTCTCCAACCACACCGGCTACGGCGCCTGGACCGGGCGGGTGTTCGACGGGCAGGCCGTCGACGAGGTCGTGCAGGGCATCGAGGACCGCGGCGTGCTCGGCAGCTGCGACGCCGTGCTCTCGGGATACCTGGGGTCGGCGGACATCGGGCACGCCGTGCTCGGCTCGGTGGCCAAGGTCCGGGCGGCGAACCCGGCGGCGGTGTGGTGCTGCGATCCGGTCATCGGTGACGTCGGCCGCGGAGTGTTCGTCCGCCCCGGCATCCCGGAGTTCCTGCGCGAGGTCGCCGTGCCGGCCGCGGACATCGTGACGCCGAACCACTTCGAGCTCGAGCTGCTGTCGCAGGCCGAGACCGGGTCGCTGGACTCGGTGAAGGACGCCGCCGCCGCCGTCCAGGCGCTGGGCCCGCGGGTGGTGCTGACGACCTCCCTGGTCACCGAGGACACCCCCGCCGACGCGGTCGACCTCCTCGCCTCGGAGGGCGGCCGGCACTTCCGGGTCCGCACCCCGCGGCTGGACCTGTCGGTCAACGGCGCCGGGGACGCGATCGCCGCGCTGTTCCTCGCGCACTGGCTGGACACCCGCTCGGCCGGTGCGGCGCTCGGCCGCGCGGCCGCGTCGGTGTTCGGGCTGCTGCGGATGACCGCGGAGGCATCCTCGCGCGAGATCCTGCTGGTGGCCGCGCAGGACGAGTACGTCTCCCCCACCCGCACCTTCGACGTCACCGAGGTCTGACCGTGACCGACTTCCCGACCCTGGCCGAGCTCGCCGCCGAGGAGGACGAGCTCCAGCTCGCGCGGTTCACCAACGAGGACGCCTGGACGCTGGGGACGGCGCTGGTCACCCGGGCCCGGGCGGAACAGCTGCCGGTCGCGGTCGAGGTGTCCCGCCACTCCCACCAGCTCTTCCATGCGGCGATGACCGGGGCGACGCCGGACAACGACTCCTGGATCCAGCGCAAGGCGCGGGTGGTGCACCGCTTCGGGCACAGCTCGCTGTACGTGGGCCAGCGCTCGCGCGAGGCCGGCACCACGTTCGAGGAGCAGTTCGGGCTCGACCCGCAGCTCTTCGCCGCGCACGGCGGCGGCTTCCCGCTGATCGTGCGCGACGTCGGGCCGATCGGCGTCGTGGTGGTCTCCGGGCTGCCGCAGGTCGAGGACCACCGGATGGTCGTCACCGCGCTGCGGGAACTCATCGCCCGGCAGCGATCCTGATCACGCGGCCGGACCGGAGACTGGGCGCTGCGCGGCCGAGCCGCCGGCGATCTCAGTCGCTGGTGTCCTTGTTCTGGTCGATGATCGTCTGCCGGCGCGGCGTGACCCACAGGATGACCCGCTCGGACTTGATGGCGTCCGCCGGATAGTCCTTCCCGGTGTACTTGCGCGAGAGTTCCTGGATGTGCTCGCGCGCCTCGGGCCCGGTCGTCATGCGGGTCACCTCACCCCGCACCTCGGCGTAGCGGTACGGGTCGTTCTCGTCCCGGATCAACACCGTGATCCGAGGATCGCTCTGCAGGTTCTTGTACCGACGCCGATGGGTCTCGGTGTTCAGCACCACCGATCCGTCCCGGACACCGACCCACAGGATCTGTGTCTGGAACATCCCGCTCGGCAACAGGGTGGTCACCGCAGCGAAGTTCTTGCCGGATGCGAGCTCTTCGGTGACGGGGTGCAGCTCCGGGGCGTTCGTCGTCTCAGCCATGACCCATCCTGACCGCAGATCGCCTCCGACGGCGATCTGCGGAGGAAGAACGAGCGTCCTGCGGAGCAGGGGCGAACCAGGCCCTCGCGCCGGCGCGGTTCTCTGAGCGGCCCACTATGGAACACCCTGTGGCGATGCGTTCCCGGCGGCCCTGTTCTCAGACCGACAGATGCCGGCCTGCCCCGGCCTCGCGCGCGGCTGCGAGCACGAGTGTCGCCGCCGTCGCGTCTTGCACTGCGACGCCGACCGACTTGTACAGCGTGAGCTGGTCAGGTGAGGTCCGGCCCGGCCTGGTCCCGGCGACCAGCTCACCGATCTCGGTGAGCTGGTCATCGGTGATGAGCCCGTCGCGGAGCGGCTCGGTGAGGTCCGGACTGCCGGCCGCCGAGCCGGCCGCGAGCACCACCCGGCGCGACTCGACGCAGATCAGCGCGTCGGCGACGGTCGCGTCGTCCAGCTCCCGGCCGGCGGGGGCCCACCCCACGGAGGTGACGTGCGTGCCGGGATGCAGCCACTCCCGGCGGACCACCGGGTCGCCGGGATGGGTCGTCGCGCAGACGATGTGCGCGCCGTCCATCGCTTCCCGGTAGGAAGTCACCGTACGGACCTCGGCGTCGAGTTCCTTCTGCAGCTCCGCGGCCAGTGCGTCGGCGCGGGGCGCGTTCCGGCCGGCGATCCGGATCTCGTGCACCGGTCGCACGCGCGACACCGCCCGGGCATGTGAGCGCGCCTGCACCCCGGTCCCGAGGACCGCCAGGACGGATGCGTCCTCCCGGGCCAGCAGCCGGGCGGACAGCGCCGAGCAGGCGCCGGTGCGGACGGCGGTGATCACGGTCCCGTCGAGGAGCGCGGCAGGCTCACCCGTCGCCGCGTCGAAGACGACGATCACCGCCTGGTGCGTGGGCAGTGCGGTTCCGGCGTTGCGCGGGAAGAGTGAGACCAGCTTGGTGACCAGCGAGCCCTGCGAGGGGACGTAGCCGGGCATCGCGAACAACCGGCCGTCCACCTCCGGAATCACGGCACCGATCCGGTCGGGGACCGACGCACGGCCGGCGCTGAGGTCGGCCATCGCCGGGGCGAGCGCGTCGATCAGTGCGTCGACGTCCAGGAGGGCGGTGACCTCGTCGTGGCTCAGCACCAACACCCTGCAGAGGGTCGCGGGGATCCACGTCGGGGTCAACGCTCCCGCCCCGGACGCCACCGCGCGGACGTGTCGTTCGGCCGACCCGGCTGCCGTGTCATTCGCCGGAAGGCAGCCGGGACCGGGCGACGCTACCGGCTCATGTGCGACCCGACGGACCAGCCCCGCTGGCGCCTATGCACGAAGACCTGTTCGTGCGCCTGGGCGAGCTGCCCCTAGGGCTGGAATCGCTCTCGCAGATGGTGAGCGAGCCGAAACCCTGCTCGCTGATGGCCGACTCGAGGCCGCACTGGGGCGAGCACAGCTGCGCCGGCGCGTCGCCCCGCCGCTCGGCCGAATCCTCGGAGGCCGAGTCCGGGTTGTCCCTGGAGCCGCCTCCAGGGCGCCGCGGGCCGCACTCAGCCCGCGATCAGTGCTTGGTCGGGTGGGTCAGCTTGTCCATGCCCGTGGACGTGTCGTGGGCGGCCTTCTTGGCGGCCCGCTTCTGCTTGATCGTCGTCCCGGACTTCTTCGACATCGTTGCGCGCGGCGACTTGTCTGCCATGACCACTCCCTCATCGGGGAGCCACGAGGCCCCAGGCCGGTGACGCTACGCCGTCGACACTCCGCTGGGGGGACGCCGGAGCGCCAGCCGTGCAGCGCGGTCCGGCGTAGCGTCAGGGGCACGGTCCCCTCGCGCCCGTCCCCGACGACCCGTCGAGGACGACGTCCTCCACCACCGCCGCGCCGTCGGCGGAGTCAGGCCGCCGCCATGACCGTCCCCACGTACAGCCCGGACACCGCCACCACCGACACCGCCCCGGCGGGAACCGACCCGGTCATCGAGGATGCCGCCGCGCAGCCCAGCTGCCCGGCCTGTCCGCACCCGCTGGCGGACCATGATCCGATCGGCGCTCGGTACTGCCGGGCGACCGCCGCCGCCGGCGCGACCGACCGCGGCTGCGTCTGCCGGCACTGACCCCGCCCGAGGGGCTCCGGAGCGGCGGTGCTCGCCCGCGTTGCGCCCGCAACGACGATCCGGCGCACCGGCGCGTGGCGCGGCCCGGCGTAGTCGGGTGCACGGCGGTCGGGTGCACAGCGGCAGTGCGCCGACGGCCCCGGTCCCCCGAATTAGGCTCGGGACAGGTCCCCGCCCGGGGACCGACCACCGGGGGGGCTGCACCATGCGCGACGAGCCCGCTGCCCCCGCGGACCTCGCCCGGGCGCGACGCGACCTCACCGCGGACTGCAGCCGGTGCGTCGGCTTGTGCTGCGTCGCGCCCGCCTTCGCCGCCTCGGCGGACTTCGCGAGCGACAAGCCGGCCGGGACGGCGTGCCTGAACCTGCTCCCCGACAACCGCTGCGGCATCCACGACCGGCTGCGCGACCGCGGGTTCCCCGGGTGCGTCGTCTTCGACTGCTTCGGTGCCGGCCAGCGGGTCACCCAGGAGGTCTTCGGCGGCCGCGACTGGCGGGACGACGAGGGGACGGCGTCGGCGATGTTCGCCGTCTTCCCGGTGATGCGGCAGCTGACCGAACTGCTCTGGCACCTGACCGAGGCGCGGACGCTGCTGCCCACCGGGCCGCTGCGGTCCGAGGTCGAGGCGGCGCTGGAGCAGACCGATCAGCTCACCCGGGCCGCTGCCGACGAGCTCGCCGGTCTGGACGCGGCCGCGTACCGGCGGGGGGTCGGTGACCTGCTGGGCCGGGTGAGCGACGCCGTCCGCAGCGACGTCCCCGGCCGGACCCGCGACCGCCGGGGCGCGGACCTGATGGGCGCCGCACTGCGCGGTGCCGACCTGCGCGGCGCCGGCCTGCGCGGGGCCTACCTGATCGGCGCGGACCTGCGGGACGCCGACCTGCGCCGGGCGGACCTGCTGGGTGCCGACCTGCGCGCCGCGGACCTGCGCGGTGCCGACCTGACCGGCGCCATCTTCCTCACCCAGCCCCAGCTGACCGCGGCCACGGGCAACGCGGCGACGCGCGTCCCGGTGTCGCTGTCCCGGCCGCCGCACTGGGCCACCGACACGCGAACGGCCCACGACCGCCGCAGCCGCCGACCCCGCCGGCGCTGAGCCCGGCCGGCCGGCACGCTCGAGCGGCGGCGCGGCGCGGGTCGACCTAGCGTGTCCCGGTGCAGCTGTTCCGGACGAAGACGATCGAGGCCATCCAGTCCGACGCCGAGGGTGGCGGGGAGAGCGGCGACGCCGGCCATCTGCGCAAGCGGCTGAGCGCCCGGCATCTGGTCGGCTTCGGCGTCGGCGTGGTCATCGGCACCGGCATCTTCACCCTCACCGGGGTCCAGGCGAAGAACACCGCCGGCCCCGCCGTGGTCATCGCCTTCGCCATCGCCGGCGTCGTGGCGCTGCTGGCCGCGCTCTGCTACGCCGAGCTGGCCTCCTCCGTGCCGACCGCCGGCAGCGCCTACTCCTATGCCTACGCGACCACCGGGGAGCTGCTGGCCTGGATCATCGGCTGGGACCTGTTCCTGGAGTTCGCCCTGGGCGCGGCCGTGGTGGCGCGCGGCTGGTCGGGCTACATCGGCAACCTGCTGGACCTGCCGACGTCGGTGTTCGGTGAGGACTCCACGGTGAACCTCGGCGCGGTGTTCATCGTCGTGGTCCTCACCGTCATCGCGGTGCTGGGCATCAAGGAGTCGGCCCGCTTCACCGGCGTCCTGGTGATCATCAAGGTCGCCATCTGCGTCTTCGTGATCGTCGCCGGCGCCTGGTACGTCCGCGGCGCCAACCTGACCCCGTTCATCCCGCCGAGCCGGCCGTCCGAGGGCGCCTCGGGGCTGAAACAGACCCTCGTCCAGGCCGTCGCCGGCATCGACCCGGCGGCGTTCGGGATCGGCGGCGTGCTCACCGCGGCCGCGGTCGTGTTCTTCTCCTACACCGGCTTCGAGGCGGTGGCCAACCTCTCCGAGGAGACCCGGAAGCCCTCCCGGGACCTGCCGCTGGGGCTGCTCGGCACGCTGGGCCTGGCGACGGTGCTGTACATCGGCGTCTCGCTGGTCGTGGTCGGGATGGTGCACTACAGCGACATCGACGAGGGCGCGCCGATCGCCGACGCCTTCGACCAGGTGGGACTGGGCTGGGCGTCCTCCCTGGTGTCGATCGCCGCGGTCGCCGGCCTGACCTCGGTGATCCTGGTCGACCTGGTCACCGTCAGCCGGATCGGTTTCGCGATGGGCCGGGACGGGCTGCTGCCCCAGTCGATCGCGAAGGTGAACCCGCGCACCGGCACCCCGGTCCGGATGACGCTGCTCTACGCCGCGGTGGTGCTGGTGCTGGCAGCCTTCATCCCGCTGAGCACGCTCGCCGACCTGGTCAGCATCGGCACCCTGTTCGCCTTCGTGCTGGTGTCGGCCGCCGTCCCGGTGCTGCGCCGGACCCGGCCGGACATGCCGCGGCCGTTCAGAGTGCCGTTCTCCCCCGTCGTCCCGGTGCTGTCGGCCGTGGCCTGCCTCTACCTCATGGTGAACCTGACCCTGGAGACGTGGTGGCGGTTCCTCGCCTGGCTGGTGCTGGGCCTGCTGGTCTACGCGTGCTACGGCTACCGGCACTCCCGGCTGGGCGGCGCGCGCCGGGACCCGTCCCCGGAGCAGGCCGCAGGTGTGGTCGGCTGATCGACACGGCACGATCTGCTCATGTCCTACAGCGCTGATCCCACCCGCTACGACTCGATGCCCTACCGCCGCACCGGCCGGAGCGGCCTCGACCTGCCCGCGGTGAGCCTGGGTCTGTGGCACAACTTCGGGGACGACGTCCCCTTCGACCGGCAGCGCGACATCCTGCGCCGCGCCTTCGACCTGGGCGTGACCCACTTCGACCTGGCCAACAACTACGGACCGCCCTACGGCGCGGCCGAGACCAACTTCGGCCGGCACCTGGCCGATGACTTCCGCCCCTACCGGGACGAGCTGGTCATCTCCTCCAAGGCCGGCTGGGACATGTGGCCCGGCCCCTACGGGCAGGGCGGTGGGGGCCGCAAGTACGTGCTGGCCAGCCTGGACCAGTCACTGGAGCGGATGGGGCTGGAGTACGTCGACATCTTCTACAGCCACCGTCCCGACCCGACCACGCCGCTCGAGGAGACGATGGGCGCGCTGCACACCGCGGTGCAGTCCGGGAAGGCGCTGTACGCCGGCATCTCCTCCTACTCACCGGAGATGACGGCGGAGGCGGCGCGCATCCTCGCCGACCTCGGGACGCCGCTGCTGATCCACCAGCCCTCCTACTCGATGCTCAACCGCTGGATCGAGACCGAGGGGCTGCTGGACACCCTCGCCGCGGTCGGCGCCGGGTGCATCGCCTTCTCCCCGCTGGCGCAGGGGATGCTCACCGACAAGTACCTGACCGGGGTGCCCGAGGGCTCGCGGGCCAGCCAGGACAAGTCACTGGACCGCGGCATGATCACCGAGCAGTACCTGACCCACGTGCGGGCGCTGAACGAGATCGCGACGTCCCGCGGGCAGAGCCTGGCCCAGCTCGCGCTGTCCTGGGCACTGCGCGACCCCCGGGTCACCTCGGTGCTCATCGGCGCCAGCAGCGTGCGGCAGCTGGAGCAGAACGTCGCCGCGGTGCAGCACCTGGAGTTCTCCGCCGAGGAGCTGGCCGCGATCGACCAGCACGCGGTCGACGCCGGCATCGACCTCTGGCAGGCCGCCCGCAAGGGCACCCTCTGACGTGCCGGTGCGCCAAAATGGCCATTTTGGCGCACCGGGGGTCAGGGCACGAGCACGAGCTTGCCGTGGCTGTGCCCGGCCATCCCCTCGCGGTGCGCCGCCGCGACGTCCTCCAGCGGGAAGGTCCGGGCGACGACGACCTCGAGCCGACCAATCTCGACCAGCGCGGTGAGCCGCAGCCGGGCGGCGTTGCGCACCTCGGTGCCGGGGTCGGCGCCCGGCCCGTTGCCGAGCACCCTGACGCCCGCCTGGCCACCACGGGCGAAGTTGGCGACGGTGACGATCCGCTGCCGGTCGGCGACGAGCTCCAGCGACACGTCCAGCGCCTCGTCGGTGCCGACCGCGTCGACGGCGGCGGTGACGCCCTCGGGTGCCAGGGCCCGGACCCGCTCGGCCAGCCCGTCGCCGTAGAGGACCGGCTCGCCGCCCATCCGGCGCACCGTCTCGGCACCGGCGCTGCCCGCCGTACCGATCACCCGCGCACCGCCGGCCACCGCGAGCTGCGTGAGCATCTGGCCGACCCCGCCGGCGGCACCGTGCACCAGCACGGTGTCACCGGCGCCGGCGTCGAGGACGGTCAGCGCGTGCACCGCCGTCGCACCGGTGAGCATCAGCCCGGCCGCCTCGGCCCAGTCCAGCGTCGCGGGCTTCGGTACGAGCGCGAAGGCGGGGACGACCAGGGAGGAGGCGTACGCGCCCTGCAGCCGGTACCCGATCACCTCGTCGCCGACGGCGATCGGGCCGGCCGGGCCGTGCGCATCGGGCCCCACCGCGGCCACGACGCCGGCTGCCTCGTAGCCCAGCCGCAGCGGGAGGGCCGCCGGATCGGTGCCGAAGGCGCCGGCGTAGCCCTTCCAGTCCGCCGGGTTGATGCCGGCGGCGCGGACGTCGAGCAGCACCTCGCCGGGGCCGGGCGACCCGGTCGGCTGCTCGACGACGGACAGGACCTCCGGCCCACCGAACGCGGTGGCGACGACGACACGGCTCATGCCCGGCGCCAACCGGCCGCCGTCACCCGCTGTTCCGGCGCCCGAGGTCACTCGTTGGCCGACCCCGCCGAGGAGCCGCCCTTCTGCTCGCTGCTCGGCGCACCGACCCAGACCGTCTTGGCGTTCATGAACTCGCGCATCCCCAGCTCGGTCAGCTCCCGGCCGTAGCCGCTCTGCTTGATCCCGCCGAAGGGCAGCTCCGGATAGCTGGTGGTCATGCCGTTGATGAAGGCCATGCCGGACTGGATGTCGCGGACGAACCGGGCCCGCTCGTCCGCGTCCTCGCTCCAGAGGTTGGAGCCCAGCCCGTACGGGTGGCTGTTGGCGATCTCGATCGCCTCGTCGAGGCCGTCCACGGTGAAGAGTGCGGCGACCGGGCCGAAGACCTCCTCGGCGTACAGCTTCATCTCCGGCGTGATCCCGGTGAGCAGGGTCGGCTCGTAGAACCAGCCCGCCCGGTCGGGTCGCTTCCCGCCGACGACGACGGTGGCGCCCTTGTCGACGGCGTCCCGCACGTACTCCTCCACGTCCTCGCGCCCGGACTCGGTGGCCAGCGGACCGACCTGCGTGTCGGGGTCCATCGGGTCCCCGACGGGCAGCGCGCCGATCTTCTCGGCGAACAGCCGGGTGAACTCCTCGGCCACGTCGGCGTGCACGAAGAACCGCTTGGCGGCGATGCAGCTCTGACCGTTGTTCTGGTTGCGGCTGGTGACCGCCACGCCCGCCGCGGCCGCCAGGTCCGCCGACGGCATGACGATGAACGGGTCGGAGCCGCCGAGCTCCAGCACGGTGGGCTTGAGCGCGTCCCCGGCAATCGAGGCCACCGACTGACCCGCGGGCGCGCTGCCGGTGAGGGTCGCGGCGACCACCCGGTCGTCCCGCAGCACCCGCTCGATCGTGCCCGAGCCGATGAGCAGGGTCTGGAAGACGTCGTCGGGGAAGCCGGCCTTGCGGAACAGCTCCTCCAGGTACAGCGCCGTCTGCGGCACGTTGCTGGCGTGCTTGAGCAGCCCGACGTTGCCGGCCATCAGCGCCGGGGCGGCGAACCGCATCGCCTGCCAGAGGGGGAAGTTCCAGGGCATGACCGCCAGGACCACGCCCAGCGGCTGGTAGGTGACGTAGGCGTCGACCGCACCGACGGCGGCGGCGTCCTTCCGCTCCGGCTCCAGGAACGCCGGGCCGTGCTCGGCGTAGTACCGCAGCGCCGTCACGCACTTGCCGACCTCGGCCTTCGCCGAGGCCAGCGTCTTGCCCATCTCGGTGGTCATCAGCTCGGCGACGGAGTCGGTGTCGCCCTCCAGGGCGTCGGCCGCCGAGCGCAGCCAGCGCACCCGGTCCTCGACCGCGGTGAGCCGGTAGCCGGCGAAGGCCGCCGCGGCGCGGCCGATCTTCTCCTCGAGCGCCTGGTCGGACAGCGGCTCGTAGGTCTTGAGCGTCTCGCCGGTGGTCGGGTTGATGGTGGCGATGGCCATGATGGTTCTCCCGTCGTCGGACCGATCGCGGGTCGGGGCCGGACGGCGGCGCTCGCTGCTCAGGGCGCCCGGGCGGTCCGGCTCGGCTCGCCTGCCCTCCTAGCCTGCCCGCTCGCCGGCGCGGGAAACAGTGGCGAGCTGCACGACCCGGCCCCGGACCGCCCGGGCCCGGCGTCCGGTCGTAGCGTTGTCGGCAGCCGCGGGGCCGCCCGCACCATCCACCAGGAGGTCCTCCGATGCCGGGCTCCGGCCGCATCCGTCACGCCGGGCTGGCGGCCAAGGTCGTGTCGGCCGAGGCGGCCACCGCCCACATCCGGCACGGCGACACCGTGGGGATGAGCGGGTTCACCGGCGCCGGCTACCCCAAGGCGGTCCCGCAGGCGCTGGCCCGCCGGATCACCGCGGCGCACGAGGCCGGGGAGCCGTTCCGGGTGAACGTCTGGACCGGCGCCTCCACCGCTCCGGAGCTGGACGGCGCGCTCGCCGCCGCCGACGGGATCGAGCTGCGGCTGCCCTACCAGTCCGACCCGGTGAGCCGGCAGAAGATCAACGACGGCCTGATGGAGTACATCGACGTCCATCTGTCCCACGTCGCGCAGTTGGCCTGGGAGGGGTTCCTCGGCCCGCTGGACGTCGCCGTCGTCGAGGTCAGCGCGGTCACCGAGGAGGGCCACCTGGTCCCGTCGTCCTCGATCGGCAACAACAAGACCTGGCTGGACCGGGCCGACCGGGTGATCCTGGAGGTCAACTCCTGGCAGAGCGCCGAGCTGGACGGCATGCACGACGTCTACTACGGCACCGCACTCCCGCCGGCCCGCCGGCCGATCCCGCTGCTGAGCCCCGGGGACCGGATCGGGGTGCCCCATCTGCGGGTGGCCCCGGAGAAGGTGGTCGCCGTCGTCGAGACCGACTCCCCGGACCGCAACACCGGGTTCGCACCCCCGGACGACACCGCGCGGCGGATCGCCGGGCACCTCATCGAGTTCCTCGAGCACGAAGTGTCCTGCGGGCGGCTGCCCGATGGGCTGTTGCCGCTGCAGTCCGGGGTCGGGAACGTGGCCAACGCGGTGCTGGCCGGACTGCAGGACAGCCGCTTCGAGCAGCTGACCGCCTACACCGAGGTGATCCAGGACGGCATGCTGGACCTGCTGCGGTCGGGGAAGTTGGCGCTGGCCTCGGCGACCGCGTTCTCACTGAGCCCCACCGCCGTCGCCGACTTCAACGCGAACGCCCGGGACTTCCGGGACCGGATCGTGCTGCGCCCGCAGGAGATCAGCAACCACCCGGAGATCGTCCGGCGGCTCGGGGTGCTGGCGATGAACGGGATGATCGAGGCCGACGTCTACGGCAACGTGAACTCCACCCACCTGATGGGCAGCCGCATCCAGAACGGCATCGGCGGGTCGGGCGACTTCGCCCGCAACGCCTACATCTCCTTCTTCCTCACCCCGTCGACGGCCAAGGACGGCGCGATCTCCGCGATCGTCCCGATGGTCTCCCACGTCGACCACACCGAGCACGACGTGCACGTCGTCGTCACCGAACACGGGCTGGCCGACCTGCGGGGGCTGGCCCCGCGCCGCCGGGCGCAGGTGGTGATCGACCGCTGCGCCGCTCCGGAGTACCGGCCGATGCTGGCCGACTACCTGGCGCGGGCCCAGGCCGGCGCGTTCGGCCGGCACACACCGCACCTGCTGGGCGAGGCGTTGAGCTGGCACACCCGCTACCTGGAGACCGGCTCGATGCAGCCGCGCTGACTCGGCTCCGTCCGGTCACGACCGCTTGGCGTCCAGCCGCTGCAGCAGCTCGTCGGCGGCCCGCTCGATCTCGGGGTGGTCGTTCTGGGCGGCCCGCTGCTTGGCGTGGATGAGGGCCGCGCGGTTGACCTTCGCGAAGTCCCCGTAGGGGAAGCGGTAGCGGCCCTTGGCGCCCTCCCCCTTGGACGTGTCCACCGCCAGGTGCCACTCGGCGTAGCCCTCCTGGCCCTCGCTCTCCCGCTCGTCGTTCTCCTCCGACGCCGACGGCG
>JAOPVN010000582.1 GCA_025966175.1 Modestobacter sp.
CCGTCGAGCTCGTCGTCACCAGCCAGTTCGGCTCCACCTCGATGCTGCAGCGCAAGCTGCGGGTCGGCTTCGCGAAGGCCGGCCGGCTGATGGACCTGATGGAGAGCCGCGGCATCGTCGGGCCGTCCGAGGGCTCCAAGGCGCGTGACGTCCTGCTCAAGCCCGACGAGCTGGAGTCGACCATGTTCCTGCTGCGCGGGGGACAGGGCTGAGGAAAGGCCCTCCGGCCCCCTGCAGGGTCCCGTCGCGAGCTTGCGAGGGGCGGGGGGCAGGGGGTCCTTCAACTAGGATGGTCCGGTGCCAGCTCTGCCCAGCCCCATGACCTCCCCCGAAGGGCAGCCCCTCGCCGTGCAGGTCCCCGCGACCCCGCGGCGGGTCGCCGTCATCACCCTGGGCTGTGCCCGCAACGAGGTCGACTCGGAGGAGCTCGCCGGCCGGCTGGCCGGCGACGGCTACGTGCTGGTCGAGGACGCCGACGACGCCGACGCCGTCCTGGTCAACACCTGCGGCTTCATCGAGAGCGCCAAGAAGGACTCCGTCGACGCGATCCTCGCCGCCACCGACTCCGGCGCCGAGGTCATCGCCGTCGGCTGCATGGCCGAGCGCTACGGGTCCGAGCTCGCCGGGGCGCTGCCCGAGGCGACCGTGCTCGGGTTCGACGACTACGCCGCGATCGGCGACCGGCTCGACGACGTCCTCACCGGACGCCCGCTGGTGCCGCACACCCCGCAGGACCGGCGGACCCTGCTGCCGATCAGCCCGGTCCAGCGCACGGCGGCGGCCGCCGCACCCGAGGCCCCCGCGATCCCCGGGCACGACTGGCTCAAGCGCAAGCGGCTGGCCGGCGGCCCGTCGGCGGCGCTGAAGATCGCCTCCGGCTGCGACCGCCGCTGCTCCTTCTGCGCCATCCCGACCTTCCGCGGCGCCTTCGTGTCCCGGCCGGCCGGCGAGGTGCTCGGCGAGGCGCAGTGGCTGGCCTCGCAGGGCGTCACCGAGATCGTGCTGGTGAGCGAGAACTCCACCTCCTACGGCAAGGACGCCGGCGACCTGCGCTCGCTGGAGAAGCTGCTGCCCCAGCTCGCCGCGGTCGAGGGCATCGCCCGGCTGCGGGTCGCCTACCTGCAGCCGGCGGAGCTCCGGCCGGGTCTGCTGGAGGTCATCGCGGCCACGCCGGGCATCGCCCCCTACTTCGACCTGTCCTTCCAGCACTCGTCACCGACGCTGTTGCGCCGGATGCGCCGGTTCGGCGGCACCGAGGACTTCCTGGGCATCATCGAGCGCGCCCGCGCGCTGGCCCCCGGAGCCGGGTTCCGCACCAACGTCATCCTCGGGTTCCCGGGGGAGACCGAGGCGGACGTCGCCGAGCTCGAGCGCTTCCTGATCGAGGGCCGGCTCGACGCCGTCGGGGTGTTCGGCTACTCCGACGAGGACGGCACCGAGGCCGTGGGGCTGCCCGGCAAGCTCGACCAGACCGAGATCGACGCGCGGGTCCGGCGGATCACCGACCTGGTCGAGGAGCTGACCGCCCAGCGGGCCGAGGAGCGGATCGGCAGCACGGTCGAGGTGCTGCTGACCGAGGACCTCTCGGCGTCCGAAGGCGCCGGCACGTGGGCCGGTCACGCGGCCCACCAGGATCCCGACGCCGACGGCACCACCACGATCACCGGGGTGCCGGCCGACGCGGTCGTCGGCCAGATCCTCCCCGCGGCCGTGGTCGACACCGAAGGTGTGGACCTGCTCGCGCGTGCCGTCGTACCAGTGCTCACCGCAGCGACCGGGGCCTGAGTCCGGTGGGCGGGCTGGCGAGCCCACCGGAGGGCACAGCCGCTGCGCGCATGCGCCCGACGAGCGCCAGCGAGGAGGACTCATGAGCGCGGTGGTCCCGGAGGGTGCAGCCGACCCGGCGGCGACGCCGCCGCAGTCCGCGCGCCTGATGAACCTGCCCAACGCGCTCACCCTGCTGCGGCTCGCGGTGGTGCCGCTGTTCGCGGTGCTGCTGCTCTCCGACGGCGGCATGGACGACGGGCGCCGCGGCTGGGCCACGCTGTTCTTCGCCGGCGCCATCCTCACCGACCGCTACGACGGCATGATCGCCCGGCGCACCAACCAGGTGACCGAGTTCGGCAAGCTCGCCGACCCCATCGCCGACAAGGCGCTGACCGGCACAGCACTGCTCGGCCTGTCGGTGCTGGGGCTGCTGCCCTGGTGGGTGACCGTGGTGATCCTGGTCCGCGAGGTCGGTGTCACCCTGCTGCGGTTCTGGGTGATCCGACACGGCGTCATCGCCGCCAGCCGCGGCGGCAAGGCCAAGACCGTGCTGCAGGCCCTGGCCATCGGGCTCTACATCCTCCCGCTCACCGGGGTGCTCGCCTCGGCGCGGTGGTGGGTGATGGCCGCGGCGCTCGTGCTGACCGTGATCACCGGGATCGACTACGTCTACCGGGCGCTGACCCTGCGGCGCACCAGCGCGCGGGCGATGCGGGCCGCGGCGGCCCGCCGCGCGGCAGCCGGTGATGACACCGCGCCCGGCGACACCCGCCGGGACAACGCAGCGTGAGCGCTCCGGCGCCCTCCCCGGCGCAGCGGCTGCACGCCGCGCTGCTCACCCGGGGTGAGACCGTCGCGGCCGCCGAGTCGCTGACCGCCGGCCTCTTCTGCGCCACGCTGGCCGCCGTGCCCGGCGCCAGCGCGACCCTCCGCGGTGGGGTCGTCGTCTACGCCACCGACCTGAAGACGACGCTCGCCGGCGTTCCGGCCGGGATCCTCGCCGCCTCCGGCCCGGTGAGCGAGCCGACCGCGGCCGCGCTGGCCGAGGGCATCCGGATCAGGTGCTCGGCGACCTGGGGCGTGGGGCTGACCGGCGTCGCCGGCCCCGGCCGGGTCGATGGCCACGGCCCCGGGCGGGTCTACCTGGGCCTCAGCGACGGCCTGCTGACCGTCGTCCACGAACTGGACCTGCCCGGCGACCGCGGGGCGGTGCGGGCCGGGGCGGTGGACGCGGCGCTGCTGCGGCTGCTGGACCGGCTGGCCGAGCACCCCGCGCCGGGGCGCCCGGACGGGAACGCCTCCGGCGCTCCCGGTGTTACGCCATGAGCGGACGGGCCCGCACCGGAACGGTGACCAGGGTCATGGCCGCGTACGGTGAGCACACGGCGTCCTCCGGTCCGTCCGGCCGGGGCCGGTGCTCGCGAGACCGCATGTTCGACCCGCTCGTCGAAGTGGACAGGAGACGGCCATGACGCTGCTGCGCACCCAGCTGGGGAACACCCTGCGGGGTCACCGGCTGCGGCAGCGGCGCACGCTGCGCGACGTGTCGGGCGCGGCCCGGGTCAGCTTGGGCTACCTGTCGGAGGTGGAGCGCGGTCAGAAGGAGGCCTCCTCCGAGTTGCTCGCCTCCATCTGTGACGCGCTGGACGTCGAGCTCGCCGACCTGCTCGCCGAGGTGAGCCTGGAGATGCGGCTCGCCGAGCCGGCTCGCCGCCCGGTGGCCCTGGCGGGCGTCGGAGCCGGTGTCGGTGCGGGTGCCCGCCCCGGGGCCCCGGACGACGACCCGGCCGCGGCCGCCGTCGACGAGTCAGCCGAGCCGGGCTCCGCCGTCATCGATGCCTCCGTCGCCGAGCCCGCTCTCGCGCTGGTCGGCGGCGGTCAGCCGGCCCGCTCCGCTGCCCGCCCGGCCGGAGCCGTCTGCCTCGCCGCCTGAACAAGCGCCCCCTGCCCCCACCCCTCGCACGCTCGCGGCGGGTCCCCGAAGGGGGCCTGTCCACGAGCCCGGCTGGGGTCGGTCGCGCTGGGACGGGTGCTGCGGGCGAGCCGGATGGCGCGACACGAAGTGCGCTCGGTGTCCACATCCTTGACCCAGAGCGACCGGGAGGGCACAAAGTGTCCATGTCTTCCCCCGGATCGCCCTCCCAGCTGACGCCACACCCCTCGCTGCCGATGCCGACCGCCGGCCGGGGTGGGGTCACCGTCCTGGAGGCCGATGCGGCGGAGAAGGCCGCCGCCGAGGCCGCTGCCGCGGCGGGTCAGCACCTCACCACCCCCGTCCCGACCGGCGCTTTCCAGCCGCCGGCCCCGGGCCTGCAGCTGACCGCGCCGGTGCCCTCCCTGGCGGTCGCCGTGCCCGCCCCGCGGCCGACGGCC
>JAOPVN010000616.1 GCA_025966175.1 Modestobacter sp.
TCCAGCACCAGGCAGGCCGCGCCCTCGGCGAGCACGAACCCGTCCCGGCCCTTGTCGAACGGGCGGGAAGCGCGCTCCGGCTCGTCGTTGCGGGTGCTCATGGCGCGCATCGCGGCGAAGCCGGCCATCGGCAGCGGGTGCACGCAGGCCTCGGTGCCACCGACGACGACCATGTCGGCCCGGCCGAGACGCAGCAGGTCCAGGCCCCAGCGGATGGCCTCGGCGCCGGACGCGCAGGCGCTGACCGGGGCGTGCACCCCGGCCTTGGCGCCGACCGCGAGGCCGACGGCGGCGGCCGGGCCGTTGGGCATGAGCATCGGGATGGTGAAGGGGGAGACCCGCTTGGGGCCCTTGGCCTCCAGGATGTCGTCCTGGCCGAGCAGGGTCAGTGCGCCACCGATCCCGGTGCCGAAGACGACGGCGATCCGCTCGGGGTCGACGCCGGAGTCGGCGCCGGCGGCGTCGCGCCAGGCCTCCTCGGCGGCGATGACGGCGACCTGCTGGCTACGGTCCAGCCGGCGGGCGCGGACCCGGTCCAGCTGATCCATCGGGTCGTTGGTCAGTCGGGCGACGAGCTGGGCCGGGAAGTCGGTGATCCAGTCGTCGGTGATCCGGCTGACCCCGGACCGGCCGGCCAGCAGCGCCTCCCAGGTGGAGGCGACGTCGCCACCGAGGGGCGTGGTGGCACCGAGCCCGGTGACGACGACGTCGGCGGTGGGCGTGCTCATGGACGTTCCTCCTGGGACTGACTGGCCGGACGGCCTGGGGACGTGCAGGGGATGGGGCTAGGTCAGCCCTGGTTCTTCTCGATGAAGGAGATGGCGTCGCCGACGGTCTTGATGTTGGCGAGCTCGTCGTCGGGGATGGCCACGCCGAACTTGTCCTCGACGGCGGTGGCGATCTCGACCATCGACAGGGAGTCGACGTCCAGGTCGTCGGTGAACGACTTCTCGGGGGTGGCGTCGGCGGCGGTCACCCCGGCCACCTCCTCCAGGATCTCGGCGAGACCGGCCTGGATGTCTGCGGTGCTGGGCACGCGGGGTCCTCTCTCTCGGATGGTGACGCCGGGCCTGGATCGGTCCGTCGCCGTCGTCCGGGACGGGTGTCCCGGCAGTTTGTGGGGGTCAGGGCAGGCGGAGTACCTGGCCGGCGACGGTGAGCCCCGCGCCGTACCCGAGCACCAGGGCCAGGTCGCCGGACTTGGCCTCACCCGACTCCAGCAGCGCGGTGAGCGCCAGCGGGACCGAGGCGGCGGAGGTGTTGCCGGACTGGACGATGTCGCGGGCGATGACGGTGTCCTCGCCGAAGCCGAGCTTCTTGGCCATCGACTCGATGATCCGCAGGTTCGCCTGGTGCGGGGCGAAGACGTCGATGTCCGCGGCGGTGACGCCGGCCCTCTCCATCGCCTGGACCAGGGTCTCGGTGAGCTTGGTGGTGGCCCAGCGGTAGACCGCCTGGCCGGCCATGGTCATCGTCGAGCTGCCCGCGGCGATCTCGATGGCGGTGTACTGGTCCCCGTCGCTGCCCCAGGCGACCGGGCCGATGCCCGGCTCGTCGGAGGCGCCGAGGACGGCGGCGCCCGCCCCGTCGGCGAAGATCACCGCGGTCGACCGGTCGGTCGTGTCGGTGACGTCGGTCAGCCGCTCGACCCCGATCACCAGCGCGTTGCGGGCGTCGCCGCTGCGGATGGCGTCCGAGGCCATGCCGAGGGCGTAGCAGAACCCGGCGCAGCCGGCATTGAGGTCGAAGGCACCGGGCCGGGGGATGCCCAGCCGGTGGGCCACCTGGGGCCCGATCCCGGGGATGGGCACCCGCAGACTGGCGCTGGCCAGGATGACGAGGTCGACCTCGTCCGGGGCCAGGCCGCTGGCGGCCAGCGCCTTGCCGCCGGCGGCGACGGCCATCTCCACCAGGGTCTCGTCCTCCGACGCCCAGCGACGCTCGGCGATACCGACCCGGGTCTGGATCCACTCGTCGTTGGTGTCCATCGTCTGGGCGAGCTCGTCGTTGGTCACCCGGCGGCGCGGCCGGTAGCCGCCCAGCCCGAGGATCCGGGCGCCGGGCGCACCCTCCCGCAGCTTGATGGTCGTCACTCGGACACCTCCGGGTAGAGACGGGCGATCGGGTCACCGGCGTCGACGAGGTCGCCGTCCTGCACCAGCCACTCGGCGAGGACGCCGTCGTAGCCGGCGGAGACGTTGACCTCCTCGCGGCGGCTGCGGACGCAGCCGAGCGGGCTGCCGGCCGGGAGACGGGTGCCCTCGGGCACCTCGGCGGGGCTGACCGTGCCGCGCACGGGGGAGACGACGACCCGCCAGTCGGGTTGGTGCTCGGCCTCGGCGCGGCCGCGCTCGGCGGCGATCAGCGCCCGGGCCCGGTCGAGGTCGGCGGGGCCGGTCAGGGCCAGCACCTCGATGTCGGAGCCCTTCCACTCGCGCTTGGCCAGACCGGCCAGCGCCCCGGCCGGCGGCAGCTCGATCACCGCGGTCACGCCGAGGTCGCGCAGGGTGGCCAGGCAGGCGTCGAAGCGCACCGGGCTGGTGACCTGGCTGACCAGGCGGGAGACGACCTCGGCCCCGCTGTCGACGGCGGCCCCGTCGGCGTTGGACAGCAGCAGCCGGCTCGGGTCGGCCGGGCGGAGGCCACCGACCAGGGCCTCGAGCTCCTCGCGGGCCGAGGCCATGTAGGAGGTGTGGAACGCGCCGGCGACCGACAGCGGCATGATCCGGGCCTTGGCCGGCGGGTCGGCCTTGAGCGCGGCCAGCCCGTCCAGCGAGCCGGCGGCGACGATCTGGCCACCACCGTTGCGGTTGGCCGGGACGAGCCCGTGCCGCTCGATCGCGGCGAGCACCTCGTCCGGGTCGCCCCCGAGGACGGCGGACATCCCGGTCGGGGTCTGTGCGCAGGAGCGGGCCATGGCCCGGCCGCGGACGGCGGTCAGCGCGATCGCCGCCTCCACCGACAGCACGCCGGCCAGCGCGGCGGCGGTGAGCTCGCCGACGCTGTGCCCGGTGATGACGACGTCGCGGCCGGCGTGCGGGGTGTGCAGGACCGGGCCGGGCATCCCGCCGAGCTCGCGGGCGATGAACAGGCTCATCGCGACCACCAGCGGTTGCGTCACCGCGGTGTCCTTGATGGCCTCGGCGTCACCGGTGGTGCCGAGCTCGAGGAGGTCGGCGTCGGCGATCGCACCGGCCCAGCGGAAGAAGGACTCCGCACCGGGCAGGTCGAGCCAGTCGGTGAGCATCCCGGGCTTCTGAGCACCCTGTCCGGGGGCGAGTACGGCCAGCACCCGTTCACCGTGCCAGGCCGGACGACGCTGCGGGGTCGCGAGCGCCCACGAACTACACGGGGGAATCTTTGGAGGATCCCCACAAGCGGCGGCTGGTCAACGGGGGAACCGGCCGCGTGTCGGTGGCGGAGGCCACAAGAACGGCTAGTGCCAGAGCGAGCGGTCCCCATCGAGCTGGGCGAGGGCGAGCGCGATCTGCAGCGTCCACGCCCCGCGGGGGTCGGTCGCCGAGTAGCCGGTCAGCTCGGCGGCCCGCTTGAGCCGGTACCGGACGGTGTTGGTGTGCACGAACAGCGCCCGGGCGGTCGCCTCCAGGTTGCCGCCGTTGCCCAGCACGGTCCGCACCGTCTCCAGCACCTCGCCACCGGCGCCCTGCAGGGGCACGGACACCCGCTCGGCCAGCGCGGCGCGGGCCATCGGGTCGCCGTCCAGCGCCCGCTCGGGCAGCAGGTCCTCCGCGGTCACCGGCCGGGGGGCGTCCGGCCA
>JAOPVN010000097.1 GCA_025966175.1 Modestobacter sp.
GCCAGTGGCTGCATCAGCGCCAGGAACCACCAGACGACGTCGGCCTGGGCGAGCACCGCCGGATCGTCGGTGAACAGCGGGGGCAGCACCGGGCGCAGCGCGAGCAGGAGGACGGCGACGACCACCCCGGTGCCCAGCCCCCAGCCGACCACCCGCCGGGCGGTGCGCCGCGCGTCCTCGGGCCGGCCGGCACCCAGGGCGTGCCCGACCAGGGTCTGCGCGGCGATGGCGTAGGCGTCGAGCACCAGGGCGAGGAACAGCCACAGCTGCAGCGCTACCTGGTGGGCCCCCAGCTCGGCAGTGCCCGACCGGGCGACGACGGCGGCGGCCACGGCGAAGGCGAGCTGGAGAATGGCGGCGCGCACCAGCAGGTCGCGCCCCAGCAGCAGCTGGGCGCGCAGCGCGGCCCACCGCGGGCGCCAGGGGATGCCCTGCCGGGTCAGCTCCCGGGCCAGGGCACGGCCGAAGCAGGTGGCCGAGACCGCCTGCCCGGCCAGGTTGGCCAGCGCCGAGCCGACCAGGCCCAGGCCGGCGACGTGCACCAGGAGCGGGCAGAGCACCAGGCTGATCAGGCTGCCGGCCAGCACGTACCCGACCGGGCGGCGCAGGTCCTGGACGCCCCGCAACCAGCCGTTGCCGGCCAGCGCGACCAGCAGCAGGGGCAACCCGGGGCTGGCCACCCGCAGCCACTGCTCGGCGGCCTCGGCGACCGGTCCGGCGCCGCCGGCCAGCAACCGGGTGAGCGGTCCGGCGAGGACCTGGAAGGCCGCGGCGAGCAGCACGCCGATGCCGGCGGCCAGCCAGGTGGCCTGCACGCCCTCCGCGACCGCGCCGGCCCGGTCACCCGCGCCGGTACGGCGCGCGGCACGAGCGGTGGTCCCGTAGGCCAGGAAGTTCAGCAGCGCAGCGACATAGGCGAGCAGGCCGCCGCCGACGGCGAGCCCGCCCAGGCTGACCCCGTCGAGGTGCCCGACCACGGCGGTGTCGACGAGCAGGTAGAGCGGCTCGGCGGCCAGCACGACGAGCGCCGGCGCGGCCAGGGCGGGGATGCTCCGCTGGGGCGCTCCTGGGTCGTGCGCGGTCACCGTTCGGTGAGCACCCGGTCCAGCTGGGTGCGCAGCTCGGCGATCGTGCCGGCGAGGTCCAGCCTGGAGCTGTAACCGGCCGCGGCACGGTGTCCGCCGCCGCCGAGGGCCATCGCCACCCGGCTGAGGTCGGTCGCGCCGCGGGAGCGCATGGAGACGACCCACGAGCCGTCGTCCTGCCCCTTGAGCACGCAGGCGACGTCGGCCTCGGCCGTGGCCCGGACGACGTCGACGAGCGCCTCGAGCTGGTCGGGGGCCAGACCGTGCTCGCGGGCCTCCCCTGCGGTCGACCAGGTCCACACGACCCCGGCCCCGATGTCGGGCTCGAGGACAGCGCGGCCGGTGACCGCCGAGAGCAGCCCGAGCCAGCCGAAGGGCGCGGTGTCGAACAGCCGCTGGCTGATCGCGGCGTGGTCGATCCCGGTCCGCAGCAGCCGGGCCGCCAGCTCGTGGGTGCCGGGCGTGGTGTTGCCGAACCGGAAGGAGCCGGTGTCGGCCGCCAGGCCGGCGTAGAGGCAGGTGGCCAGCGTCTGGTCGAGCTCGACGCCGAGGCCGTCCAGCAGACCGGCGACCAGGACCACGGTCGCGGCGGCCTGCGGATCGACGAGCCGCACGTCGCCGAACCCGGGATTGCTGGCGTGGTGGTCCACGACGACGGACTGTCCGGCGGTCTCCAGCAGGGCGGCCAGGCTCCCCAGCCGACCGGTGGACGCGGCGTCGAGGCTGACGAAGACGTCGACCTCGGCCGGGACCGAGTCCGGGGGCACGAGCTGGTCGGCGCCGGGTAGCCAGCCCAGGGACGTCGGCAGGGTGAACGGCTCGGGGAACGTGGCGACCACCCGGGCACCGCGGCGGCGTAGCCCGTCGGCGAGGGCGAGCGTGCTGCCCAGCGCGTCGGCGTCGGGCTGCACGTGCCCGGAGAGCACCACGGTGGCTCCCGCGGCGGCGGCCTCGGCCAGCACGTCCACCGCGACGGCGGACTGCACGGACACGGTGGCGGTCATCGGCTCACGGAGTGCCGTCGGACCCGGGATCGGCGACCGGAGCGGCGTTGGACTCCTCCTCCACCCGCCCCCCGCCGACCGGGTAGGACGAACCGTCGTCGGGCTCGTCGGCGGCGATGCTGTCGGTGGTCCCGATGTCGCCGCGCTTGCCACCGGCGGTCGGGTCACCGGTGGCCGGCTCCTCCCGGCCGCCGAAACCGGCGGCAGCCTCCTGGCCGGCCGGGTCGTCCGGGTCGGGGTCGACGGCGCCGGTCATGACGCGCTCCGCTGCGCGGCGGCCGCCGACGGCCTGCCGTCCGCGTAGTCGTCGGTCCGGCCGTCGGAGTCGTCGGCCTCGGCCACCAGGTCGTCGTCCGCCGCGTCGTCCTCGTCCTCGTCGAGCGCCGGCTTGCGGTACGGGTCGGCCTCGCCGGCGTACTGCGCACCCTCGCGGGCACGGGCGAGCTCGGCGTCGGCGTGCCGGACGCGCTCCAGCGCCTCCTCCAGCTCGCGAGCCGTGTCGGGGACGATGTCGGCGACGAAGGTCAGCGTCGGCACGAACTTGATGCCGGTCTGCTTGCCCACCGTCGAGCGGAGGACCCCGGTGGCGCTGGCCAGCGCCCGCGCCGAGTCCTCGACCTGCGTCGCGTCGCCGTACACGGTGTAGAACACCGTGGCCTCGCGCAGGTCACTGGTGACCCGCGCGTCGGTGATGGTGACCATCCCGAGGCGGGGGTCCTTGATCTGCATCTCGATCGTGGCAGAGACGATCTGGCGGATGCGCACCGCCAGTCGGCGCGCCCGGGCCGGGTCAGCCATCTCGGGACTCCTAGGTGAGGGGATGGAACGGCCTCGTCGCA
>JAOPVN010000073.1 GCA_025966175.1 Modestobacter sp.
GTCCGCGCCGTCCGAGGGTGCTGCCGCGACGCTGCCCGGCCTGCCCGCGGCGGCCCGGGTGGACTACCAGCTGGGTGGCGCTGCGACCCGGCGCCCGGCGAGCTGCTGCTGCGCGACTCCGCCGGTCACCTGGTGGAGGACCCGGACTGGCCGGGTGAGTTCCTGCTCGACGTGTCCTCGGCTCAGCACCGCGCCGACGTGCTGGCCGTCCTGGGCCCGTGGATCGACGGGTGTGCGGCCGCCGGCTTCGACGCGGTGGAGCCGGACAACCTGGACAGCTGGACGCGCTCGGACGGGCTGCTCACCGCCGCGGACGCCGCCCGGGCTGTGGTGGCCCGCGCACACGCCGCCGGCCTGGCCGTCGCCCAGACGAACGCCCCGGAGCTCACCGGTGCGGACCTCGGGTTCGACTATGCGGTCGCCGAGGACTGCCAGCGCTCCGACGAGTGCCACACCTACACGGCGGCGTACGGAGGCGCCGTGCTGGAGGTGGAGTACACCGCCGCGGCGTTCG
The DNA here is from genome assembly GCA_025966175.1 of Modestobacter sp. GTDB lineage: Bacteria > Actinomycetota > Actinomycetes > Mycobacteriales > Geodermatophilaceae > Modestobacter. The sequence goes on from JAOPVN010000073.1 coordinate 515, forward strand.
ACCGGGCCTGCCGGCTGCGGGCGGACACCGTCAGCCTCGTCCGGCGGGACGTCGGGGTGAGCGTGCCCGGCGACCCGGACTACGTCGCGGCCTGGTGCCCTGCCCGCTGAGCCGTCGTGTACCGCGGCCGGCCGGCGAGGTCGGGGTTGTCGGCCACGTCGGTCCAGCCCCCCGCGCCGCGCACCAGCGCCGGCAGCGCACTCCCCTGCTGGTCGGCGTGCTCGATGCCCAGCCACCCGCCGGGGCGCAGCAGCCGGGCGGCGGTGACCAGCAGACCGCGGACGACGTCGAGCCCGTCGGGGCCGCCCCACAGCGCCAGCGGCGGGTCGTGGTCGGCAACCTCCCGCGGCAGCCGGGCCCCGTCGGGGACGTAGGGCGGGTTGGAGACGACGACGTCCACCGTGCCGTCGAGCGCGCGGAGCAGGCCCGGGTCGGTCATGTCCCCGGCGAACACCTCGACCGGGGTGTCACCGGCACCCGCGCGCACGGCGGCGTTGTGCCGGGTCCACTCGATAGCGCCGGCGTCCCGCTCGACGGCGACCACCCGGGCACCGGGGTGCTCGTTCGCCACCGACAGCGCGATCGCGCCGGAGCCGGTCCCGAGGTCCACGACGGTCGGGGCGGCGAGCCCGGCGATCCGGTCGAGCACCCAGCCGGCGATGAGCTCGGTCTCCGGTCGTGGCACGAAGACGCCGGGCCCGACGGCCAGCTCGACGTGCCGGAAGGGCGCGGTGCCGGTCAGGTGCTGCAGCGGCACCCGGGAGGCCCGCTGGTCCAGCAGGTCGGCGAACCGGTCGGCGGCCTCGGGCGGGACGTCGTCCAGGGTGAGCAGCCGGGCCCGGGGCACGCCCAGCACGGCGGCGAGCAGCAGCTCGGCGTCCACCCGCGGGGACTCGACGCCGGCCTCGGCGAGCCGGCGGGCGGCATGCGCCAGGAGGGTGCGTGCGTTCAGGACCCGGCCGCCAGCAGCTCGGCGGTGTGCGCCGCGGTGAGCGCGTCCAGCACCGGGTCCAGCTCGCCGTCCAGGACGGCGTCCAGGTTGTGCGCCTTGAAGCCCACCCGGTGGTCGGAGAGCCGGTTCTCCGGGAAGTTGTAGGTGCGCACCCGCTCGCTGCGGTCGACGGTGCGCACCTGGCTGCGCCGCTGGTCCGAGGCGGTCGCAGCGGCCTCCTCGCGGGCGGCGGCCAGCATCCGGGAGCGGAGCACGCGCAGCGCGGACTCGCGGTTCTGCAGCTGACTCTTCTCGTTCTGCGAGCTGACCACGATCCCGGTGGGCAGGTGGGTGATCCGGACCGCGGAGTCGGTGGTGTTCACGCTCTGCCCACCGGGCCCGGACGAGCGGAAGACGTCGATGCGCAGGTCGTTGGGGTCGACGGTGACGTCGACCTCCTCGGCCTCGGGGAGCACCAGCACGCCGGCGGCCGAGGTGTGGATGCGCCCCTGCGACTCGGTGACCGGGACGCGCTGCACCCGGTGCACGCCGGCCTCGAACTTCAGCCGGGCGAAGATGCCCTCGTCGGTGCGTGACTTGATCGCCACCGCGACGTCCTTGTAACCGCCCAGCTCCGCGCCGACGGCGTCGAGCACCTCGGTGGACCAGCCCCGACGCTCGGCGTAGCGCAGGTACATCCGCAGCAGGTCGCCGGCGAACAGCGCGGACTCCGCACCGCCCTCCCCCGCCTTGATCTCGAGGATGACGTCCTTGTCGTCGTCGGGGTCCTTGGGCAGCAGCAGCTCGGTCAGCCGGGTGGTCAGCTCCCCGACCGTGATCTCGAGCTGCTCGGCCTCGCGGGCGAAGGAGGCGTCCTCGCCGCCGAGCTCACGGGCCGCGGCCAGGTCGTCGCGGGCGGCGTCCAGCGCGCGGACCGTTTCGACGACCGGGGCGAGCTGGGCGTAGCGCCGTCCCAGCCGCCGGGCGCGGCCGGCGTCGGCGTGCACCGCGGGGTCCGCGAGCTCGCCCTCCAGCTCGCGGTGCTCGGCGAGCAGGCCGGCGAGCCGGTCGCTGCCGGTCTCGGCACTGCTCACGGGAACTCCTTCACGAACGGGACGGGCTGTCGGTACCGAGAGCCCGGTGACATGACGACGGCGCCCGCGCCGCCCCGGTGCAGGGCGGCGCGGGCGCCGTCGGAGGTGCTACTGGCCGGCGGGGGTGCCGGTGGACCGCTTCCCGAACCGCTTCTCGAAGCGGGCGACGCGGCCACCGGTGTCCAGGATCTTCTGCTTGCCGGTGTAGAAGGGGTGGCACGCCGAGCAGACCTCGACGGTCAGCTGACCGGACGGGGCGGTGCTGCGGGTGGTGAACGTGTTTCCGCAACCACACGTCACCT
>JAOPVN010000079.1 GCA_025966175.1 Modestobacter sp.
TCTTCACCGCCGCCGACAACCCCGCGTCGGCCAACGCCTGCCGGCACAGCAGCGCGGTGCGGACCACCAGGTCGAAGGGCGCGCCGTCGGGCGGGTCGAGGTCCAGCACCAGCCCGGTCGGCTGCTCGTCCCCCACCCGGCTGAACGGCACGTGGAACTCCACCGCCCGCTGATTGGCCAGCCACAGCAGCGTGCGCCGGTCGTCGACGAGCACCTGGTGCACCTCGCGCCGGGCCCGGTCGGACCAGGTGGCCACGGTCCGCACCCAGTCCGGCGCGCCCTTGGGCACGTCCCGCTGGATGAACGGCTCCGCCCCGGGGCGGACGCGCTTGATCGTCAGCGGCCGCTCGGCGAGCAGCGGCACGAGCCGGTCGGCGAAGGCGTCGACGTGGTCGACCAGATCGCGCTTGGTCACCTCGAGCCCGTCGCCCAGCGGTGAGTCCAGGCTGGTCAGCCGGACGCCGTCCCGTTCGTCGTCGGTGGCCATCCGATCACCGTGCCCGTCGCCGGTCCGCCGGGCAACCCCGCCGACCTTCCGGCCCCTCTGCAGGGTCCCGCGCCGAGCCTGCGAGGCGTGGGCGGCAGGCGGCCCTCCTGCAGGGACCCGCCGCGAGCTCGCGAGCGGAGGGGGGCAGGAGGGTCCTTTCTCAGATCTCGTAGACCGCCGCGTGCCGGGCGAGCTCAGCGGCATCGAAGACCGAGCGCGCGTCCGCCAGCTGGGCGTCGGCGTCCACCCACGAGGGCACGTGGGTGACGATCAGCCGCCCGACCCCGGCCGCTGCGGCGTGCTCGCCGGCCTGCCGGCCGGTCAGGTGCAGGCCCGGGGGCAGGTCCGGGCCCTCGGCGTAGGCCGCCTCGGCGAGCAGGACATCGGCGCCGCGGGCGAGCTCGACGACGTCCTGGCTGGGGCCGGTGTCGCCGGTGTAGACCAGCGACCGGCCCCCGACGGTGAGCCGTACGGCGTAGCACTCCACCGGGTGCGCGGTGCGCGCCGTCGTCACCTCGAACGGGCCCAGCGTCCAGCTGCCCGAGCCGATGGGCGTCACGTCGAAGACGTCGTCGATCGGGCCGCCGTCGGGGTCGTAGGCCGTTGCCAGCCGGCGGTCGGCACCGACCGGCGCGTACAGCGGCACGGCCCGGCCGTCGGACCGGCCCGAGTAGCGGTGCCACACCACGAACGGCGCGGCGTCCAGACAGTGGTCGGCGTGCAGGTGGCTGACGTAGACCGCGTCGACGTCGGCCGGGTCGATCAGCGCCTGCAGCGCACCGAAGGCGCCGTTGCCCAGGTCCAGCAGCAGAGAGAACTCGTCGTGCTGCACCAGGTAGCAGGAGGCGGGGGACGACGGACCGGGCACGCTGCCGGCGCAGCCGACGACGGTGAGCCTCACGCAGCGGCCCCGGCCTGCGTGACGGCGTCGACCTCGGGCCCGAGGAAACGGCGGCCCAGCCGGGCGAACGGCTCCGGGTCCCCGGTGGCCAGGAAGCGGTGCACCGGCGGCGGGCCTTCGGGATCACGCAGCAGGTCGGTGCGGGTCAGCACGCGGTAGACGTCCTTGGCCGTCTCCTCCGCGCTGGACACCAGCGTCACCTCGTCGCCCAGCACCAGCGACAGGACGCCGGTGAGCAACGGATAGTGCGTGCAGCCGAGGACCACGGTGTCGACGCCGGCGACCAGCAGCGGGTCCAGGTAGGACTGGGCCAGGCCGACCAGCTGCCGGCCGCTGGTGATCCCGCGTTCGACGAAGTCCACGAAGCTGGGGCAGGCGGCGCTGGTGACGGTGATCTGCGCCGCGGCGGCGAAGGCGTCCTCGTAGGCGCCGCTGGTGATCGTGGCCTGGGTGCCGATGACCCCGACCTGGCCGTTGCGGGTGGCCGCGGTGGCCCGGCGGACGGCGGGGAGGACGACCTCGACCACGGGCACGTCGTAGCGCTCCCGGGCGTCGCCCAGGCAGGCAGCGCTGGCGGAGTTGCAGGCGATGACCAGCATCTTGACCCCGGCGGCGACCAGGTCGTCCATCACCGCCAGGGAGTGCCGGCGGACCTCGGCGATCGGCAGCGGGCCGTAGGGGCTGTGCGCCGTGTCGCCGACGTAGCGGATCGACTCGTGGGGCAGCTGGTCGAGCACTGCGCGGGCGACGGTCAACCCACCGACGCCGGAGTCGAAGATCCCGATGGGGGCGTCGGCAGTCGTCATGACGCGGGCCAGGCTAACCGTCGGCGCGGGGAACCCGCAGCAGCGCCGCGGCAGGGAGCAGCAGCCCGTTCCCGGTCCAGCGGGCGCCGGTCAGGTCACGGACGACGACGTCGGCCGTCGTCCGCAGTGCGCCGTCCCCGATTCCGACGACCCGACACCCCGCGGCCTGGCCGGCGGCGACACCGCTGACGCTGTCCTCCAGGACCAGCACGTCGGCGGGCGCCAGGCCCAGCGTGGCGGCGGCGGCGCGGTAGCCGGCCGGGTCGGGCTTGCCGGCGGCCACGTCCTCGGCGGTCACCACGACCTCCGGGAGGGGAACGCCCGCGACCCGGAGCCGGGCAGTCGCCAGCTCCCGGACGCCGGAGGTCACCACGGCCCACGGCACCCCGGCCAGCTGCGCAACCAGGTCCAGCACGCCGGGGACGGCGATCGTGCCCGCGACGTCCTCGAGCTCGTACCGGGTGATCAACGCGACCGACTCCTCGGCCTCGGCCGGCGCGACGAAGACCGCGACGGTGTCGGCCGCCCGGCGGCCGGGCACCGCCGCCATGACCTTCGCGGGGTCCAGGTCGTGGTCGACGGCCCAGCGGCTCCACGACCGGACGACGCTGACCTCCGAGTCGACCAGGACGCCGTCGTTGTCGAACAGCAGCCCCCGAGCCGGCAACGTGACGTCCCTGGAACGGCCCTGCTGCAGGGGCCCGCCGCGAGCCTGCGAGTGGTGGGGGGCAGCGGGGTCCTTGATCACGCCCAGAGCTGGCCCTCCAGCGCCGACGTGGCCTCCTCCAGCGTGCCGGCGTAGGCACCGGTGGAGAGGTACTTCCAGCCGCCGTCGCAGACGATGAAGACGATGTCGGCCTTGCGGCCGGCCGCGACCTCCTTGTCGGCGACACCGAGCGCCGCGTGCAGGATCGCGCCGGTCGAGATCCCGGCGAAGATGCCCTCGCGCTC
>JAOPVN010000090.1 GCA_025966175.1 Modestobacter sp.
GGCCGCGGCGGCCTGGGCCTGCGCGGCCAGGTCGGCCAGCGGCAGCGCGAGCGCCTCGGGGGTGGCGACGTCGAACCCCGGGTGCGCGGCCCCGGTCAGGGCGGCGATCTCCGCGGTCACGTCGTCGGTGGCGGCCGTCCAGCGCTGGGTGCGGACCTCGTCGAGCACGTCCAGCCCGAGCCGCGGGCCGGCCAGCAGGTGCCCCAGGGCGTCGAGGTCCTCGGGGGTGCGGGCGGCCCGCACGGCGGCGGCCAGCCCGCCCTCGCCGGGCAGGTCGCGGATGGCGGTGTCGACGGCGGCCGCGGCCTGCTGCACCGCCGTGATGTCCAGCTCGATGGTGTCGATGAAGCCCCAGGCGTGGCCGGCCGAGGGGCGGGCCAGGTCGGCGATGTCGGGCAGCAGCGCCAGCGCACGGCGCACCGCCGTCACCACGTCCGCGTCGGCCCGCGCGGCGAAGGCGGGCGTCACGGGCAGCGGTGCGACGTCCGCACTCGCGGCGAGGACGGCGGTCCGGGCCGAGTAGAACGACAGCCCCGCCGGGTTCTCCGCGTGCAGTCGCTCGGCGTAGCGCTCCAGGCTGCGGGCGGACGAGCGGAGGTCCTCGGCGTCGGCCGCGAGACCCTGGGTGTCGACGTCGACGGCGTGCTCGAGCGCGGCCCGGATCTGCGCGCGGACGACGGCCGGCCGGCTGCCCTTGTCGTGCAGGTCCAACGCGAACGGGCCCATGCCGACCGCGTCCAGCCGCCGGGCGACGACGTCGAGCGCAGCCCGCTTCTCGGCGACGAACAGCACCTTCTTGCCCTCGGCGACCGCGCGGGTGAGCAGGTTGGTGATCGTCTGGGACTTGCCGGTGCCGGGCGGGCCCTCGAGCACGAAGGTGCGCCCGGCGGTGGCCTCGGCGACCGCGCGCAGCTGCGAGGCGTCGGCCGGCACGGGGCACTGCGCGGCGAGCTCGTCCAAATCGACCGATCCGGCGGTGTCGGCGGCCGGGTCGACGAACGGCTCGTTCGGGTCGTCGAGCAGGTGGGCGACCAGCGGGTTGGCGGCGAAGTCGCCCCAGTGCTCGTCGAGGTCCGTCCACAGCCGGAACTTCGCGAACTGCAGCACGGCCAGGTCGGCGGTCGACTCGACCCGCCACGGCAGCTCGTGCTCGGCCAGCGTCGCGCGCATCGCCTGCAGCGCCGCGCCCAGGTCGATGCCCGAGCCGTCCTCGGCCGGGGTGGCCAGCCCGGGCACGGTCAGCCCGTGCAGCTGGCGCAGCTTCTCCAGCAGGCACCAGTTGGGTGTGGCCGCGCCGGACTCGTCGGCGGTGAGCCGGTAGGCGCCGGTGCGCGAGGCGGGGGTGAGGACGACGGGCACCAGCACCAATGGCGAGCGCAGCGGGCGGCCGTCGAGCTCCCACACCAGGCTGCCCAGCGCCAGGTACAGGTTGTTGGCGCCGGTCTCCTCGACCACGGTGCGAGCCCGGTGGGTGAGGTTGCGCAGCCGCGGCAGGTAGCCGGTCTCCGGGACGTCGACGTGCACCGACCGCCGCTCCGACAGCAGCTCGGTCAGCTGCTGCGGGGGCAGGTCGCGGGCGACGCGCAGCCCGCGCTCCACCTGCACGCCGGCGATCCGGTCGCTGGGCAGCAGGGTGAGCGTCGCCCCGCCGCTGACCAGGTCCTCGAGCGTGCCGAGCGCGTCGTGCGGCACGGCCAGCGGCAGCCCGGAGCGCTCGGTGTAGTTGATCAGCCGGTTGCGCAGGCTCAGGTCCAGCAGCGCGTTCTTCCACTGCTGCACCCGGGCCGGCGGCTGCGACGCGGAGCCGGTGGCCGGCGTCGTGGTCCGGGTCGGCGGGGCGGTCGGCGCGCTGTGCTCGGCCGGTCGGTACTCGACGACGTGCACGGTGCCGTCGTCGTCGCGGGTGCGGGCGGGCAGCGGGAGGACGCCGTCCCGGCGGGCCCGGTGGACGTCGGTGACGCCGAGGACCCGGGACAGGTCGCCCGACAGCCAGCGGGCGTACGCGGGGCCGTGCAGGTCGGCACTGGTGTCCCCGCGGTCGGTGAGCAGGGTCGTCTCGACCAGCCGGATCAGGCCCAGGTCGACCAGGTTGACCAGCGCGGCGACGTCGGTCGTGGCCGCGGTCTCGGCGCTGCGCTCCGCCCGCCAGTAACCGAGGAAGGCGTGTCCCTCGACGATCCACAGCAGCGGGCGGATGCCGGCCTGCTCGCAGGCGGCGGCGAGGGTCACCACGGTGTCCAGGCAGGTGCCGACCCGGCCGTCGAGGACCTCCCCGGGGGTGCGGACCTGCTGGCCGACGTCGGCCCAGCTGGCCGGCGGCTCGCTGTAGCGGATCCCGCGGCGGCGCAGCGCCCAGGTCAGCGCCTCGACCACCTCGTCGACCCGCTCCGGGTCGTCGGCGTAGCCGGCCATGCTGCCGCTGCCGGTGCCCTCCTCGAGCAGCTCGGCGGCCTCGGCCAGCAGCGCGGGGACCGCCGGGTGGTTGGGCTGCACGTGCGCGGCGAGCATCTCCAGCGCGAGGGGCAGGGGAGCGGCCAGCCACTGCGCGGCGGCGAGCACGTGCACCGGGATCCGGCGCTGGGCCAGCAGTCGGCCCTCGGACTCCAGGTCCACCCGCACCCAGCCGGGGCGCCGCTCCTCGACCTGCAGCATCGCGGCCGGGTCCAGGGCCAGGCCGACGTCGTTGAGGACGGTCGTCTGGCCGGCGTCGAGATCGACCAGCCGCTCGACCGCGGAGCCGATCGCGCCCTCGGCGTCCTGCACCGACAGCCGGAGGGTCGCCCCACGGAAAGTGGCGGTGCTGCTGGTCGCGGTGAGCCGGGAGACGACCGGAACGGCGTTGTGCGCCAGTGCGTAGCTCAGCACCGGCGTGACGGTGACGTCGACTGCGATGGCCGGAGCGGACGGCGGGACCGGGCCCTCGGTACTCAGCTCCAGGTCGGCGGCGTTCCCCATGGGCCCCTGTGTACCGGTCGGACGGACCGTTCCCGTCAACCGGGTCGGACGGGTGGGGCGGGTGTGACGGCTGGTACCCGATGGTGACGGAATTCGCCGGATCGTTCCCCGTGCCCGGTTCCGGTCGGGGCGGTCCAGCCGACCCGGCGTCGGGTCACAGCCGGGCGAGCTCGCTGCAGTCGGGGCACAGGACGTCGCACACCTCGGGCTGCGGTGGCCAGGGAACCTCTTCGTCGCGGGCGACGTAGGCGCCGCACAGTGCCTTGCGCCCGCGGGCGCCACTGAGGCCGAGGGTGGCGTGTGCGGGTCCGATCAGCCGGGCCTGCTGGCCGGCTGGATCGCTGAGCGACCCGACCATCATCACGGCGCGCGCCGTGCGGTACGGAAAACCCATGCCGCCACCTTGGGAGGCGCGGACGGCATCCTCCGCGCAACACGCTCACCGCGCCAGCGCTGCTGCCTCACCCGCCCCAGGGGTCACGCACATCTCGGGCGGGCGCGCCGCACCGCCGCCGTTGACCTTCCCCCTGGCCAACGGTGGCGACCCAGGTGCCGCGGTGACGGTGCGGTGGTCCGGTCGGGCAGTCAGCGGCGGTCGCGGTCCGCGACGCCGTCGGTATCGATCTGCTCCTTGCGGACCGAGTCGGTCACGGACTCCTGGTCGGTGACGGTCTCGGTGCCCAGCCGGACGCGCTCGACCGGGACGGCCTCCTTGTCCACCACGGGGCGCTCGGCGTGCAGGACGACCTCGTGCTCCTCCTCGGAGATGGCCGGCCCGTCCATGGCGTCGCCGACGTTGGCGTCGGTGATCGGCTCACGCTCGATGCGGACCTCCTCGTGGGCGACCGGGACCGTCGTCGTCACGTTCTCGGTGACGACGTACTTGCGCAGCCGCGCCCTGCCCGCCTCGACCTGCTCGGTGTCCACGCGCAGCTGCTCCTCCGAGCGGGTCATCGCGTCGTCGGTGGTCGGCCCGGAGGTGTCGCGGCCCACGGTGCCGTGCCGGTTGCTGTCGGTCTCGGGGTGGCCAGCGGTGCCGGTCCCGGTCCCGGTCCCGGTCCCGGTGCCGGTCCCGGTGCCGGTCCCGGTGCCGGTGCCGGTGCCGGTGTCGGAGCCGATGCCGTAGTAGCGGTAGAGCTCGGCCTCCTCGTCGGGGGAGAGGTGGCCCTGGTCGGTGTCGACCCGGGGTGCGTCCTTGACCTTCGCCTTCTCGTAGGGCACCCGCAGGATGCCGTCGTCGACCGAGGCCTCGGTGAGCGGGACGAAGGTCTCCGAGGTCCCGAACAGGCCGGTGCTGATCGTGGCCCACTCCGGGCGGCCGGTCTGGTCGTCCAGGTACACCTGCCCGACCTTGCCGAGCTTGTCGCCGTCGTTGTCCACGGCGTTGCTGCCGATGATGGTGGTGATGTCCTGAGTGGTGATCACGGGCGTTTCCTCCAGAGGGGATCCGGTCACGGGGCGTCCGTCGTCCTGGACGGCGTCGCCGACCCCCCTGTGCCCGGCGGTTTACGCCGTAAACGACCCGAGTTCACAATTCGGGGTCACCCGCCGGTTGCACAGCTCGGGACGTTCCTCACGACATGAACGGTCAGGGAACCCGCGCCACCAGGAGCTCCTCAGGCGAGGTCGCCGACCTCGCCGTCGGAGTTCTTCGCCTCGTGCAGCACCCGTTCGAGGCGGTCCAGCAGGTTCTCCAGGGACTCCTCGAACTCCGCGGCCGACTTGTCCAGCGACAGCAGCGGCTCGGTGCGCAGGAGGCTCGGGTACTCCGACAGGTCCGTCGTCCGCTGGGCTTCCGGATCGCCCTCCGGCTGGTCGAGCAGGCTCACCTGGGCACCGATCTGGGTCACCTCGAGCAGCAGGTGGCCGAGCAGGAAGCTGGAGTAGGCCCGGTAGGCGGCGACCGCCGCCTGGTCGGAGAAGCCGGCCTCGCTCAGCGTGCCGAGGAAGGACTCCACCACCCGCAGGCTGCGCAACGGCGGGCGTACCCAGGGCGCGGCCGGGGGGCGGCTGGCGACGAGCGGGAAGACCGAGGGGTGGGCGAGGGCGATGCGGCGGACGCCGTGGGCCAGCCGCATCAGGTAGTCCTGCCAGCCGGTGTGCTGCTCGATGTGGAGCTCGTCGCCGTCCTCGTCATCGAAGAGGGTCTCGGTCACCCGCTCCACGATCCCGTCGAGCAGGTCCTCGCGGCCCGGGACGTAGCGGTACAGCGCCATCGCCTCCACGCCGAGCGAGGCGCCCAGCCGGCGCATGGTCAGCGCGGCCAGGCCGTGCTCGTCGATGAAGTCGACCGCCGCCCGCAGGATCCGCTCCCGGTCCAGGCCGGTCGGGCGGGTCGGTCCGCCGGCCGCCGCGGGGCTCTCCTGGACCGCGACCAGGTCGGGATCCCGGTCGTCGTCGCTCGTCGCTGTCGGCACTCTCGCTCTCCTTGCGTCGGCTCCACTGTCCTCGTCGTCCCCGGACCGTGGTGGGGTGCTCTGACCGCGTACCCCGCGCGAGGCAGGTGTGCCGCGGGCGATGTGACGACCGACACTGCTAGCAATCTGCTTGCAGTTGTTAGCGCAGGGCCCGGGATGGGCATGGCCAGGCAGTCAGGTCACACCCGACGCCTTGGAGTCCTCATGACCGACACCGCCACGCTCATCACCCAGCTCCGCGCCCTGCTGACGCTCACCCAGACCGAGGAGCAGATCGCCCGGATCCGGGTGACCCAGGCCCGCACGGACGCCGTCCGCCGCGAACTGGAGCAGAACGCGAAGCACGCCGCCGAGCGCACGGCTGCGATCAATGACCAGCTCCGCGAGCTGGCCGGGGTCGGCGACGTCGTCGCTCCCGTGATCGGCCGGCTGACCGCCCTGGTCAAGGGCACGCTGGAGCAGGCCGAGCCGATCGACGAGGCGCTGCTGCAGGACCTCCAGCTGGAACACCAGCTGCTCGATCGGGCCACCTACCTCAAGGTCCTCGCCGAGGCCGCCGACCAGCCGAAGGTGAAGCGGCTGGCCGAGCGGTTGATCACCGCGCACTCGGCCACCGTCGAGTGGCTGACGGTCGTCCTCGCCGAGCACGCGCTGGGCGGCCCCGCCGCGCTGCGGGCCACGCCGTTCCAGCGGGTTGCCGGCGGCGCGACCAAGCTGGCCAACCTGCCGGTCCGGTTCGCTGCCAACACCGTGAATCGGGCCATCGGCACTGCGCAGCAGGCCGGGGGGCAGGCCGGCGGCGCGGTCACCGGGGCGGTGGGTGACGTCGTGGACAAGGCGACGGCCTTCACCGGCGCCGTCCGGGAGACCCTCACCGTGGGCCGGTCGGCCTCGCTGCGCCGTGCCGAGCGGATCGCCGAGCGGGAGGGCCACACCACGGCCGCCCAGGGCGTGGCCGCCACCCGCCGGGAGCTGGGCGACCTCACCGCCGAGGAGCTGCCGATCAAGGGCTACGACTCGATGTCGACCGCGGAGATCGCCGCCGCGGTCAAGGAGCTCGACGACCCCAAGGACGTCACCGCGATCATCCGGTACGAGGAGACCCACAAGGCCCGGTCCAGCGTCATCAGCGCGACCCAGACCCGGCTCGCCGCCCTGGCCAAGGAGGCGGTCGGCGTCTCCGACTGACGCACGAGGGCCGGCGTCCGCGACGCGGACGCCGGCCCCTCGCGTGCCGTCCCAGACCGAGCACGCTCGGCGAGCGCGCGTCGGCACGGCGTCGAGACGATTGTCACGATCCGTTACACCCGGCCGAGTTCGGGAAATGCTGTGTCTCATGACCACTCTGCCCGAGGTCGCCACCAGCCCTGAGGTGCTGGAGAGCGAGTTCTCGCTCATGACCGCAGTGACCCGGCTGGACTTCCTCAGCCGGCGTGACAACGTCGTCCTCGACGAGCCCGACGACACCGCGGACGACGACGACTGGATGCGGATCAAGGACGTCACGACCACGCTGGACGTGGAGGAGGCCCTCGAACTGCTGGCCCTGGGCGAGGTCGTGTCCCGCAAGGCGCACGAGCACCGGCAGCTGGGCATCAGGGCGGCGCTGCGCGGCGGAGCGGACTGGAGCCAGATCGGCCGGGCACTCGGCGAGTCGCCGCGGGCCGCCTGGGAGCGGCACACCAGCTGGCTGGACACGCAGACCGCGGCCCGACGGGCCGGCGACCCCGAGGCCCTCGACGAGGAGGCCGTCGCCCAGGCCCGCGACCTCGCCGGTCGCCGTCCCGCCTGACGTCTCCGCGGACGACCGAGGCCGGGTCCAGCGGCCGCCCTGTCGACTCCTCGACCCGCAGTGCACGGGTTCTGTCCGCAGTGCACGTGCTGCAGCACGTGCGACGTGACTGAACGGCGGGCAATGCGGTGCTCGCGCGCACCGGCGGGATCCGGATGGTGGTCGAATGGGCACCCCGGCCGATGGAGGACGACGTGCAGCAGGTGACGCTGGCCTACGGGCGCGACGGGCTCTCGGTCGAGGTGCCGGACGACGCCGCGGTGATCACCCCGGTGCAGCACCCTGCCGCCGCCGACGTCCCCGCCGAGCTGCGCCGCGCGCTGCGTGAACCCGTCTCCGGCGCACCCCTGCGCGAGCGGGTGCGCACGGGCCAGACCGTCGCGATCTCGGCCTGCGACGGCACTCGCGCCCAGCCCCGGCACCTGATGATCCCGGCGGTGCTCGAGGAACTCGACGGCATCGTGCGACTCGAGGACGTCGTCGTCCTGGTCGCCACCGGCACCCACCGGGCCAACACCGACGCGGAGCTGCGGGCGATGTTCGGCGACGAGGTCGTCGACTCGGTGCGGATCGTCAACCACGACTCCCGGGCCGGTGACACCCACCGCTGGATGGGAACCTTCGGCGACGGCGTGCCGGTCTGGCTCAACGAGCAGTGGGTCGACGCCGACGTCCGGCTGACCACCGGGTTCGTCGAGCCGCACTTCTTCGCCGGCTTCTCCGGTGGCCCCAAGATGGTCGCGCCCGGCCTCGCCGCGCTGGACACCGTGCTGGTGCTGCACGACGCGAAGCGGATCGGCGACCCGCGGGCGACGTGGGGGGTCACCCAGGGCAACCCGGTGCACGACGACGTCCGGGCGATCGCCGCGGCCACCGGGGTCACGTACTCCTTCGACGTCGTCCTGAACACCCGCCAGCAGGTGATCGCGGCGTTCGGCGGCGACGTGCTGGAGATGCACGCGACGGCGATCGAGCGGGCCCGCGAGGTGGCGATGGCCCCGGTCGACGCGCCGTTCGACGTCGTCGTCACCACCGGCTCGGGCTTTCCGCTGGACCAGAACCTCTACCAGTCGGTGAAGGGCATGTCGGCCGCCGCGCAGGTCACCCGGCCCGACGGGCTGATCGTCTGCGCCGCGGCCTGCGAGGACGGCTTCCCCGACCACGGCTCCTACCGCGAGGTGCTCACCTCCGCGGACTCGCCCGAGGCGCTGCTGGAGCTGATCTCCGCCCGCGAGCAGACCGTGCCCGACCAGTGGCAGGTGCAGATCCAGGCCCGCATCCAGTCCGCGCACCGGGTGGTCATGCATACCGACCACCTCACCGACGCCCAGCTCGCCGAGGCGCACCTGGCGCAGACCGGCGACATCGCCGCCACCGTCGCCGAGGCCGTGGCGAAGGCCGGCCCCGACGCCCGGGTGTGCGTCCTCCCCGAGGGCCCGCAGACCATCCCCTACATCAAGGACCCCGTCGCCCCCCACCCCTCGCTCCGCTCGGGCCGGGCCCCTGTGACGGGGCCGTAGGCGCTCAGGGGGCGGGGAGGAGCAGGGCCTGGTCGGGGTAGCACCAGGCCCAGTGCTCCCGCGGCTCCGCGGAGGCGACCACCGGGTGGCCGGTGTCGGCGACGTGCGCGGTCGCGTGCTGGTGCGGCGAGGAGTCGCAGCAGCCGACGTGGTCGCAGGTCAGGCAGCGGCGCAGGTGCACCCACTGGCCGCCGATCCGCAGGCAGTCCTCGCACGCCTCCGCGGGGCCGGGTGACGGGGGCGCCGCGGAAGCGTGCGCGCACACAACGCCGTCCTGCACCTGCCAGGAGCTCACCTGCGTGGCAGTCGCACGCAGAACGTCGTCCCCTCCGGTCCGGTCGTGTACGTCAGCGAGCCACCGTGCCGACGCTCGACGATCCGCCGGGCCGTCTCCAGGCCCAACCCGCTGCCCGAGCCGGCCGGTTTGGTGGTCACGAACGCCTCGAACAGGGTGGCGCGCACCGACTCGGGCACGCCCGGCCCGTCGTCGGCGATCTCGACGAACACCGCGTCGGCGTCCGCCCGGGTGCGCAGGGTGAGCACGCCGCCGCCGGCCATCGCGTCGGCGGCGTTGTCGATCAGGTTGGTCCAGACCTGGTTCAGCTCCGCCGGGTAACCGGGGACGGCGGGCAGGTCGGCGGCGTACTCGCGGTGCACCTCGATGCCCGAGAGCTTGCGGGCCAGCATCACCAGTGTGCTGTCGATGCCGGGTTTCACGTCGAGGTCCTGGTGCTGGGCCTGGTCCAGGTGCGAGTACTGCTTGACCGTCCCGACGAGGGAGGAGATGCGGGTGGCCGCCTCCTCGATCTCGTCCATCAGGGTCTCGGTCTCCAGCGTGTAGCGCAGCCAGCCGAACGCCGCGTCCCACTCCAACCCGGAGTCGACCTGCTCCACCACGTCGTCCACCCACCGCGCGTCCATCCCGGCGGCGACGAACACCGGCGCGAGCTCGACGGCG
>JAOPVN010000121.1 GCA_025966175.1 Modestobacter sp.
GACGGCGTAGCGCTCCAGCTCGTCGACCTCCAGGACGGCGTCCATCCGCTCCAGGCTGACGACGACCGATCCGGCGCTGGCGTTGGCCCCACCGGAGAGCCCGGTACCGGCGCCGCGCGGCACGACGGGCGCGCGGTGCTCGATGCACAGCCGGACGACCGTCTGCACCTCCTCGGCGGTGCGCGCCCGGACCAGCGCGGCCGGCAGCTCCCACGGCGCCCACTCGGCGTCGTCGTGCGCGTAGGACGCCAGCACGTCCGGATCGGTGACCAGCCGGTCGGCCGGCAGGGCCGCCGCCAGCGCGGCCGCGATCGTGTCCAGCCCGGTGTCCGCGGCCATCGCGTCGCCCTCCCGTCGCCCGCCGTGGTTCAGCGGGGCTCGCCGACGCTATCCCGCCGAGAAGGTGCTCCCGCGCGGCGGTCAGTTCAGGGGCGACCGGCGTGCGGGACGTCGACCGGCGCCGTCACCAGCGTCGCCTCGCGCACCGGCGCCCGGTTGTGCTCGTAGAAGTCCGGGGCGCAGCACAGCAGCAGCGTGCGGCCGTCGTCCCCGCCCAGCGCGCAGGCGAAGACGCCCTGGCCCTCGGGTCCGGCGATCTCGTCGACGACCCCGCCCCCGGGGGCGACCCGCACGGCCCGGTTGCCCACGGCGTCGGCGGCCCAGATGTGCCCCTCGGCGTCCAGCGTGCAGCCGTCGGGGGCGATCCGCACCTGACCCAGCACCTGCTCGGTGGTGGTGCCGGTGACCTCGGGCCCCAGCTCGGCCCACACCCGTCGGTTCGCCAGCGAGCCATCGGCGGCCAGGTCGAAGGCGGTGTACCGGTTGCCCAGCGTCTCACCGACGATCAGCGTGCCGCCGTCGGGAGTGATGACCATGCCGTTGGGGAACTGCAGCTCCTCGGCGACGACGGTGACCGTCCCGTCCGGGTCCACGCGCTTCAGCGACGCCGGGGCTGCGTCGCCGCCGGCCATCAGGTCGAACCCGAAGTCGCCGACGAACACCCGGCCGGCGTCGTCGACGACGCAGTCGTTGAGGTGGCCGCCGCAGTACGGCCTCAGGTCGGCCAGCGTGGACAGCTCGCCGTCCGCGAACCGCAGCAGTCGCTGGTCCTTCATCGAGACGATCACCAGCGACCCGTCGGGCAGCCAGTCCAGTCCGGAGGGCTGGTTCTCGACGTGGACGACGACCTCCTCGCTGCCGTCCGGGCCGATCCGGGCGACCTGCTGGCGGTAGAAGTCCGACACCCACCAGGTGCCGTCGTGCCAGCGCGGGCCCTCGAAGAAGGAACCGCCGGTGAACAGGGTGGTCAGCGACCGCGTCGTCGTCATGGCCGGACCCTAGGGGCAGGGACGGCCACCCGTGCCACCGGTTCCGCGACGCGTTCGCCACCCGCTGCGGCAGGCGCTACGCCGCCGTCCGGCCTGCACCGGTGCCGAGGTCGAGCACGATCTTGCCGATCTGCTCCTGCGCCTCCAGGGCGCGGTGTGCCTCGCGGACGTCGGCCAGCGGCAGGACCCGGTCGATGACCGGGCGGATCCCGCTGCGGCCCAGCAGGGCGACGACGTCCCGGAAGTCGTTCCAGCCACCGAAGGGCGCACCGAGGATGCTCCGGTTGCCCTGGTAGAGCTCCCGGATGCTGATGTCGGGGGTGTCTCCGCCGGTGGCGCCGCAGACCACCATCCGCCCGCCCGGGGCGAGCACCCGGATCGAGTCCCGCCAGCTGGGCGCGCCGACGGAGTCGACGACGACGTCCACCCCCTGGCCGTCGGCCGCGTCGAGGACCTCCGCCGACCAGCCCGGGCCGGCGGTGCAGAAGACGCGGTCGACGTACGGGAGCTCCCGCAGCCGGGCCGCCTTCGACTCGCTGCGCGTGGTGGTCCAGACCTGGGCCCCGCTGTGTGCCGCCAGCTGCATGGCGGCGGCGGCCACGCCACCGCCGCCGCCGACGACGAGCACCCGTTCCCCGGGCCGGACGGCGGCGGTGGTCACCACCACCGTCCAGGCAGTCGTGTACGCCGCCGGGACCGCGGCGGCGTCCAGCAGCTCCAGCGAGTCCGGCAGCCGCACCACCGACCGGGCCGGGACGGCGAACAGCTCCTGCTGCAGGCCCGGCTCCTCCTCGCCGATCAGCGTGTACTCGGCGCAGCGGCTGGTCAGCCCGCGCCGGCAGTACGAGCAGACCTCGCAGGACATGGCCGGGAACACCGCCACCCGGTCGCCGACCCGGACGGTGTCGCCGACCTGGGCACCGGTCGCGACCACCGTGCCGGCGCCGTCGACGCCGAGCACGTGCGGGAGCTGCTTGGGACGGCGCACCCCCGGACCGGTCAGACCCTGCCGGATGAGGAGGTCGGCCCGGTTGACCGCGGCATAGGCGATCTGGACGACGACGTCCGCGGGCCCGGGTTCCGGCTCCGGCAGGGACACGACGTGGATCTGGTCGATCCCGCCGTGCCCGGTGATCGCGGCGCCGATCATCGCGCCGCCGCCGCCGCGGCGGCCTGCCGCTCGACCCGCCGCTGGCGCATGACCGCGGGATCGGCGACCGGAGCAGCCGCCAGCAGCCGCTGCGTGTACTCGTGCTGCGGGGACTCGTAGACCTCGGTCGCCGGTCCGGCCTCGACGATGCGACCGGACTGCATCACCACGATGCGGTCGCTGATCGACCGCACGACGGCCAGGTCGTGGGCGATGAACAGGTAGGCCAGGCCCAGCTCGTCCTGCAGGTCCTTGAGCAGGTTGAGCACCTGGGCCTGCACCGACACGTCCAGTGCGGAGACCGGCTCGTCGCAGATCAGCAGGCTGGGCTTCAGCGCCAGGGCCCGGGCGATGCTGATCCGCTGGCACTGGCCGCCGGAGAACTCGTGCGGCCGGCGTTCCATCGCCGAGCTGGGCAGCCCGACCAGGTCCAGCAGCCGGCGTGCCTCGGCGGCCCGGCTGGCACTGTCGCCGACGCCGTGCACCACCAGCGGCTCGGCGATGATGTCGCCGACCGACATCCGCGGATTGTGGGAGGCCAGCGGGTCCTGGAAGATGACCTGCATCCGCCGGCGCAGCGCCCGCAACGGGCCGCCGGTCAGGTGGGTGATGTCCTCGCCCTCGAAGCGGATGGTGCCGCTGGTCGCGTCGAGCAGCCGCAGGATGCAGTAGCCGGTGGTCGACTTCCCCGAGCCGGACTCGCCGACCAGGCCGACCGTCTCCCCGCGCCGCACGGTGAGGCTCACCCCGTCGACGGCCGCGACGCCCTCGTCGCCGCCGCCACGGCGCCGACGCCGGCTACCGCCGAACCTCTTGACGAGGTCGGTGACCTCGAGCAGGGGCACCTCCGCGCCGTCCGGCGCCCGGTGCTGATTCATGACGACACTCCTGTCAGTGCGCTGGCCGGGTGCTGCGTCCGCACCCAGTGGCCCGGCCGAAGCTCGCGCAGCTCGTTGGCCCCGTCCGCGCACCCGTCGGCCAGGCCGGCGTGGGCGCAGCGCGCGGCGAACCGGCACCCGGTCGGCGGATCGACCAGGCTCGGCGGCATGCCGGGGATGGCGGCGAGCCGACCGCTGCGGCCGCCGTCGCCCTGCAGGGACGGCATCGCCCCGAGCAGCGCGCGGGTGTAGGGGTGCTCGGGCCGGGCGAACAGCTCCGCGACGTCCGCCTGCTCGACGATCTGGCCGGCGTACATGACGACCGTGTCGTCGGCGATGTCGGCCACGACACCCATGTCGTGGGTGATCAGCACCAGCCCCATGTCGTGCTGGTCGCGCAGGTCGTGCAGCAGATC
>JAOPVN010000124.1 GCA_025966175.1 Modestobacter sp.
CGAGACCCCGGCCGCGCCGCCGACCGTCACCGCCAACGAGGTGGCCCCGGTCGAGGGCGTGCCCGCCACCGGCGACACCGCCACCGGCACCCAGGGCGCCCAGAACGGCTGATCTGCACCGGCGCCGCTCCCCATCCCACACGGGCGGGGAGCGGCGCCGCCGCACGTCCGTACCCCAGCTCCACCAGACCCAGAGGAAGTGACATGCCCGCCTTCACCGCAGCCGACGTGAAGCGTCTCCGCGACGCCACCGGCGCCGGCATGATGGACTCGAAGAAGGCCCTGACCGAGGCCGATGGCGACTACGACAAGGCCATCGAGTTCCTCCGCGTCAAGGGCGCCAAGGACGTGGGCAAGCGCCTCGAGCGCTCCACGACCAACGGCGTCGTCGTCAGCCGTGACGGCGCGCTGCTCGAGCTCGACTGCGAGACCGACTTCGTCGCCAAGAACGCCGACTTCGTCAAGCTCGCCGACCGCCTGCTCGACGTCGTCCTGGCCGAGAAGCCGGCCGACGTCGACGCCCTGCTGGCCACCCAGATCGACGGCCAGACCGTCGCCTCGCTGATCGAGTCCGAATCGGCCCGCATCGGCGAGAAGCTGGTGCTGTCCCGCTTCGCCGTCTTCGAGGGCACCACGGCCGTCTACCTGCACAAGCGGGCGACCGACCTGCCCCCGGCCATCGGCGTTGCCGTGGAGTACACCGGTGGCGACGAGGAGGCGGCCCGCTCGCTGGCGATGCACATCGCCGCCGCGCGCCCGCGCTACCTGACCCGCGAGGAGGTCCCCGCCGAGGCGGTGGAGACCGAGCGTCGGGTCGCCGAGCAGACGGCGAAGGAGGAGGGCAAGCCCGAGCAAGCGATCAGCAGGATCGTCGAGGGGCGGGTCAACGCCTACTTCAAGGACTTCGTCCTGCTCGAGCAGCCCTCGATCACCGAGCCCAAGCGCACGGTGCAGCAGGTCATCGGCGACGCCGGCCTCACCGTGGAGCGGTTCGCCCGCTTCGAGGTCGGCCAGGCCTGAGCAAGGACCCCGCTGCCCCCCCGCCACTCGCAAGCTCGCGGCGGGACTCTGCAGCGGGGCCCCACCGGCCCCGTCCCCGTCCGCGGGGCGGGGCCGGTGGGCTGTCCGGACCCGGCGGCAGCAGAGCTGCCGCCGGGGATGGGGCAGGATCGACGCAACCAACACCGACCCGAGGGACGCCCGTGACCGACACCAAGGCAGCCACCAACCCGGGGGTGCTGATGTCCGCCCCCACCGCCTTCGCACCCGTGGACGGCTCCGGGTACCGCCGGGTGCTGCTCAAGCTCTCCGGTGAGGCATTCGGTGGCGGCAAGGTCGGCGTGGACCCGGTGATCATCCGGACGATCGCCGAGCAGCTCGCCGCCGTCGTCGCGGGGGGCACGCAGGTCGCCGTCGTCGTCGGTGGCGGCAACTTCTTCCGCGGCGCCGAGCTGTCCCAGGCCGGCATGGACCGCAGTCACGCCGACTACATGGGCATGCTCGGCACCGTCATGAACTGCCTGGCACTCCAGGACTTCTGCGAGAAGGCAGGCCTGGAGACCCGGGTGCAGACGGCGATCACGATGGGCCAGGTCGCCGAGCCCTACATCCCCCGCAAGGCGATCCGGCACATGGAGAAGGGCCGGTTGGTCATCTTCGGTGCCGGCGCCGGGATGCCGTACTTCTCCACCGACACCGTCGCCGCCCAGCGGGCTCTGGAGATCGAGTGCCAGGTGCTGTTGATGGCGAAGAACGGCGTCGACGGCGTCTACGACGACGACCCGCGCACCAACCCCGCCGCCACCATGTACCGCGACCTGGACTACGGAACGGTGCTGGCCAAGCAGCTCAAGGTCGCCGATGCGACGGCGATCAGCCTCTGCATGGACAACCAGATGCCCATCGTCGTGTTCAACCTGCTGCAGGACGGCAACATCGCACGTGCGGTCGCAGGTGAGAGGATCGGCACGCTGATCAGCCAGCCGGTCTGACCCGACCGGCGCGGGGTACGGACGACGGTCGCCGGACGTCTCCGGGCACGTACCCCCGAACACCCACCGGCCAGCACGGCGGCACTGCCGCAGGAGGAGATGACCCCGTGATCGACGACACCCTGCTCGACGCCGAGGAGCGGATGGACAAGGCCCTGTCGGTCGCCCGGGAGGACCTCGGTTCCGTCCGCACCGGCCGCGCCGCACCGTCGATGTTCAACAAGATCGTGGTCGACTACTACGGCGCGTTCACCCCGATCCCGCAGATGGCCTCCATCACCGTCCCCGAGGCGCGGATGGCCGTCATCAAGCCCTACGACGCCGGCCAGCTGCAGGCCATCGAGCGCGCCATCCGCGACTCCGACCTGGGCGTCAACCCCACCAACGACGGCGCGCTGATCCGCGTGGTGTTCCCGCAGCTGACCGAGGACCGGCGTCGCGACCTGGTCAAGGTGGCCCGCGCCAAGGGCGAGGACGCGAAGGTGGCGATCCGCAACGTGCGCCGGCGGGCCAAGGAAGAGCTCGACCGCATCGCGAAGGACGGCGAAGCCGGCGAGGACGACGTGCGGCGCGCGGAGAAGGAGCTCGACGACCTCACCGCCACCCACGTCGCCAGCATCGACGAGGCGATGAAGAACAAGGAGACCGAGCTCCTCGACGTCTGATCCCCGACCTCAGGACGCAGCCCGTGCCCCGCGACCCGCACCGCCCCGAGCCCCTCGGCTCGGGGCGCAAGCATGCCCGCAGCCGGGCCGGTGTGTTCGACGACCTCCGCGACGACGACACGGGTCCGGTGGTGCGGGTCGGTCAGCCACCGGTCCCACCGGTCCCACCGCGGCCCGACGTACCGGCCCGCGGAACGGCACCGGGCCCGCCGCCGGTGGACGGCCCGCGGACCGTAGGCCTGCGTTGGGATGACGCGGCCGCCGAGGACGCCGGTTTCGGCCGTGGCTCCGGCGACGGGCCGGTGGAGGACGACGGCGCCGATCCGCCGATGACCGCGGTGCCCGACGCCCTGGGTGCCGAGGCGACCGGTGCGGAGCTGGTGGACAACCCCGCCGGTACCCCCCGCGCCACCGGACGGGCCGGCCGCGACATGGCCTCGGCCATCGGGGTCGGTCTGGGGCTGGGCGCGGTGATCTTCGCCGCCCTGCTGATCTGGCGGCCGGCGTTCCTGCTCGTGGTCACCGTGGCGGTGCTGGTCAGCATCGTCGAGCTGACCGGCGCGCTGCAGCGGGGCGGTCACCGCCCTCCCCGGCCGCCGGTGCTGGTCGGCGCCGTGGCGATGGTGGCGCTGGCGTGGACCCGCGGCCCGTCGGGGCTGGTCGTCGCCTTCCTGCTCACCGTCTTCGCCGTCCTGCTGTGGCGGCTGGGTGACGGCCCGGTCGGGTACCTGCGGGACGCCTCCGCCGCGGTCTTCGTGTCCCTCTACGTCCCGCTGCTCGCCGGGTTCGCCGTCCTGTTGCTGGTGCCGGACGACGGCAGCGCGCGGGTGCTGGCGTTCATCGCCACGGTGGTCTGCAGCGATGTCGGCGGGTTCGCGGCCGGCGTGCTGTTCGGCAAGCACGCGATGGCGCCCTCGGTCAGCCCGAAGAAGTCCTGGGAGGGGCTCGCCGGATCGGTCGCCGCCTGCGTCCTGATCGGCACCCTGCTCGTCACGTTCACCTTCCACGGCCCCTGGTGGGGTGGCGCGCTCTACGGCGTCGCGATCGCGTTGACCGCGACGCTGGGCGACCTGGGGGAGTCGCTGATCAAGCGCGACCTCGGCATCAAGGACATGGGCGACCTGCTGCCCGGTCACGGTGGCCTGATGGACCGGATGGACTCCCTGCTGCCCTCGGCGGCTGTCGCCTACCTGATCCTGTCGGTGGTCGCTCCGACCTGAGGCAGATCAGCGGCGACGGACGACGTCGAAGGTCCGCCCGACCACGGCGAACCCGCGCCGGGCGTACCAGTGGCGCGGCCAGTCGAGCGCTGCCGCCTCCAGCACCACCAGGTCGCAGCCGGCCGACCCGGCCCGCTGCAGCGCCGCGGTCAGCAGCGCGTCGGCGTATCCGCGGCGCCGGGCGCGCGGGTCGGTGAGAACCGACTCCACCGAGGCGGTCGCACCGTCCACCCGCAGCTGCAGCGCGGCCACGACCTCCAGCCCCTCGCCGAGGTCGGCGCGGACGGCGAGGTCGGTCACCTGCACCACCCGGTCGTTGCGGTGCTCCCGGCCGACCAGCTGAGCGACGACGTCGTCCAGCGCGGACCCTGTGGCGGCGAGCTCGCGCCGCCACGAGCGTTCCCACAGCCGGTGCACCGCGGCCTGCGGCACGACCTCGGCCGGGCCGTCGGCCATGGCGGGGAAGGGCCCCCGGTGCGCCAGGACCAGGGTGGGGGAGACGTCCCAGCCCCGGCGGGCCAGCTCGTCGGCGACCGGTCCCGCGTCCGGCTGGAGCAGGGTCGCGGTACGCACCGGCCAGCCGGCGTCCGTGGCCACCTGCGCGGTCAGCGCCGCCACCTCGTCGGCGCCGGTCGCACCGGTGAGCAGCAGCCGGTTGTCGTCACGGGAGTGCGGGAAGGCAGGGTCGAGCACGGCGAGGCCGCCGGGGACGTCGCGCACCTGGGCAGCCCGCCGGGTGGGCACCGAGACGGCCAGCGCCAGCGCCCGGGCCCAGGCGTCGTCCACTGCCGGCAGATCCAGGGGAGCCCTGGCCCGCCAGGGCACCACGGCGACCACGGCCGCGGTGGGCAGCGGGCCGTACAGGTGCGGGAAGCGCATGCTCGCCGGGTCGCCGGGCACCCCGGGTTCGAGCCGCACCGGATCATCGAGGCGCGTGGGGTCGACGACGAGCAGGACGACGTCAGGTCGGCCGGCGAAGAGCCGCTCGGCGGGCAGGTGCACCTGGTCCGGCGTCGAGAGGTGCACGAACCCCACCTCGGCCAGCGAGGGCGGGATCACCGCCGCGGTCTCCAGGGCCGCGCGCCACTCCGCCTGCGTCGTCAGGTGCAGCAGGGTCCTGTCGCTCACGTGGCTGAGCCAACCGCACCGGCGTGACAGCATGCCCGGCGATGACGAACGAGGACGAAGTCGGCCCGACCGAGTGGGGCGGGTCCGTCGGCGTCGGCCCGTGGCCCGGCCCCTGGCCCGACGACCCGCGCTACGACCCGCAGCTGCTCACCGACGGCGACCGGCGCAACGTCGTGGACCGCTACCGCTACTGGACCCTCGAGGCGATCGTCGCGGACCTCGACACCCGACGACACCCCTTCCACGTGGCCATCGAGAACTTCGAGCACGACCTCAACATCGGCACCGTCGTGCGGACGGCGAACGCCTTCCTGGCCGCGGAGGTGCACGTCGTCGGCCGCCGCCGGTGGAACCGCCGCGGGGCGATGGTGACCGACCGCTACCAGCACCTGCGGCACCACGCCGACGTCGGCGAACTGCTGGAGTTCGCGGCCACCGCGGGGCTCACCGTGGTCGCGGTGGACAACGGCCCGGACGCCGTCCCCCTGGAGACGGTCGACCTCCCCCGCCACAGCCTGCTGCTCTTCGGTCAGGAGGGCCCGGGCCTCACCCCGGCGGCGCGGGCGGGCGCCGGCCTCACCGTCTCGATCTCGCAGTTCGGCTCGACGCGGTCGCTGAACGCCGGTGTCGCGGCCGGGATCGCCATGCACGCCTGGGTGCGCCGGCACGCCGATCTGACCGGAGCACAGACCGGATCCTGAGCCGGTCGACGCCTGCAGACCGGTACGCCCGTGCGCAGTGTGATCGCTTGGTCACGCCGCGCCTACGGGATCCGGGGGCTGCGGTCGGGCAGCATGGCGGGTCGGTTGCGGTCACCGTGGCCCGGCCACGACCGGTGGTCGGCGGTGGACCGACCGGGGAGGAGCTGCTGTGGCATCGGGCCGACTCCCTGGCGACCGGTCCCATCCGCTGGGCACGCCTGCCGAGGTCGCTGTCGACGCGGTGGCCGAGGAGCCGGTCGTCGACGAGGCGGCCGTTCCGGGTGAGTCGGCGGTCGTCGAGAGTGGGTCGGCCGCGGGCGAGCCGCTCGCTGCCGCAGCCGGCGTCGAGCAGCCGTGGGACGAGGAGTGGCTCCCCGAGTGGGTGAGCACCGCCGAAGCGGCGGCCGGGTCAGCCGCCGGGTCCGACGCGGAAGCGGTGCTCGACGAGCAGCCGGCCGCCGCCGTCCCGTCGGATGCCTGGCCGCAGCTGGCCGAGGAGTCCCCGGCGGCCCAGCCCCTTTCGGGCGAGCCCGTTGTCGTCGAGCCTGTTGTCGTCGAGCCGGTGCCGGCCGCCGCCGGGCCGGCGGAACCAGAACCCGAGCCGGACGTCGTCGACCCAGCGCCCGCCGAGGAGGACGCCGAGCGGGTGGCGACGGTGCAGCTGGCCGCCTGGGAGGTCGCGCCGTCGGCCGCCGATGACGGTGTGCCCCCGAGCGAGGGTGGCGAGGACCGGCCGCCGGCCGGCAGCGCCGACGAGCCCACGGGTCTCGACCAGGCCACCCCCGCTCCGGTACGGACCCCGCCGGCGGGGCCGCGGCGCCGGGCGCGGGTGCTGCTCCCGCTTGCTGTCCTGCTCCTGGCGGCCGTGCTGGCCGGCTTCACGGTCACCCGATCGGGCCCGGGTGACCAGGCTGCGGTGGCGGCTGCCGAACGGGACGCCGGTGCAGTCGGCGCGGCGGGTACGCCGTCGCGGGCGCCGGCGACGGTCACCAGCGTCGCGCCGCAGGTCGATCAGCTGGCCGGGGTGGTCCCGGTCGAGGTGCTGGCTGGTCCGACGGTCGGGACGACGGCCTCGAGCCGCTCGGCACCGACCGCCCGCACGTCCGCCGAGGCGACCACCGAGGCAGGGACCGTGTCTCCGGTGGACGTGCCGGCCCCGGTGACGACGTCCGTCTCCGCTGCTCCCACCGGCGCGCCGACTCTGGTACCGGGGCCGGAGACCGGCGGTCCGGGCACCGGCACCGGCACCGACGGAACCGGTACCGGCGGCCCGGGCACCGGCGGAACCGGCACCGGCGGCCCGGGCCCGGGCGGCACCGGTACCGATGGCACCGGGACCGACGGCACCGGCGGCACCGGCTCCGAGATCGGCACCGGCGGCACGGGGACCGACGACGGCGGAATCGGGTGCCCGACAGACGGCGAGGACGGCACTAGCGACCCGGGCAGCGGCACCGGCGACCCGGGCAGCGGCACCGGCCCGAACACGGGTGGCGGCACCGGTGAGCTCGCCGGTGCCTGCGTGGACGACACCGGAGACCCCGGCACGGGCGGCGAGGGCACCGACACCGAGGCCCCCGTGTCCACGCCCGCCGCCACGCCCGCCGCCACGCCGAGCGCCACCCCTACGCTGCTCCCGGGCCGCGCCGGCTGACCGGGCCGGCACCGGCGGACACCGCGGCTCTCCCCCCGGGGAGCCATGTCACCCCCGTCGGCCCACCCCCTGGGCCCCAGGTGGTGGGAACATGGACGGCGCCATGACTGTCCTACCCCTGGTCTTCGACGCCCCCCGCCGCACCAAGCCGCCCCGGCACCTCGCCGACCTGACCCGTGAGGAGGCGCGCGCGGCGGTCGCGGAGCTCGGCCAGCCGGCCTTCCGCGCCGACCAGCTGGCCCGGCACTTCTACGCCGGTGTCACCGACCCGGCGCAGATGACCGACCTGCCGGCCGCCGTCCGCGAGGACCTGACGGCCGCGCTCCTGCCGGGGCTGCTCACCCCGGTCCGCCACCAGTCCGCCGATGGTGGGCGCACCCGCAAGACGCTGTGGCGGCTGCACGACGGCGCCCTGGTCGAGAGCGTCCTCATGCGCTACCCCGACCGCGCCACCGTCTGCATCTCCAGCCAGGCCGGCTGCGGGATGGCCTGCCCCTTCTGCGCGACCGGGCAGAGCGGCCTGACCCGGAACCTCTCGGCCGCCGAGATCATCGGCCAGGCGGTCGCGGCGGCCGCGGCGATGGCGAACGGCGAGATCCCGGGCGGGCCGGGCCGGCTGTCCAACGTCGTCTTCATGGGCATGGGCGAGCCGCTGGCCAACTACCCGCGGGTCCGCAAGACCCTCGACGCGCTGCTGACCCCGGCTCCGCACGGACTCGGGCTGTCCCAGCGGTCGGTGACGGTCTCCACCGTCGGGCTGGTGCCGGCGATCCGGCGGCTGACCGACGAGGGTCTCAACGTGACCCTCGCGGTGAGCCTGCACGCACCCGACGACGAGCTCCGCGACACCCTGGTCCCGATCAACACCCGCTGGAAGGTCGGCGAGGTGCTCGAGGCGGCGGACGACTACGCCCGCCGCACCGGTCGGCGCTACTCGGTCGAGTACGCGCTGATCCGTGACATCAACGACCAGCCCTTCCGCGCGGACCTGCTCGGGAAGCTGCTCGCGAAGCGGCTGGCGCACGTCAACCTGATCCCGCTGAACCCCACGCCCGGCAGCCCGTGGGACGCCAGCCCGCTGCCCGCCCAGCGGGAGTTCGTGGCCCGGCTGCGGGCCGCCGGTGTGCCGACGACCGTCCGGGACACCCGTGGCTCCGACATCGACGGCGCCTGCGGGCAGCTCGCTGCCGCCGACCAGGTGGACGGCGTCCCCAGCGTGGCCGTGCCGGTGCCCTCGATCGAGGAGGGCGTCCCGCTCGGAGCCGAGTCGGACCAGGGATGACCGAGCCGGGAGGTCCCCTCGAGCAGGCCGAGGCCCACCCGCACACCCACGCCGACGTGGCCGGGGGCTGGCTTCGCGCTGCGGTCTTCGGCGCGATGGACGGCCTGGTCACCAACACCGCGCTGGTCGCCGGCGTCGGCGGTGGCGGCGCCGGCTCACACGCCGTCGTCCTGTCCGGTGTGGCCGGACTTGCCGCCGGCGCGATCTCCATGGCGCTGGGTGAGTTCACCTCGGTGAGCACGCAGAACGAGCAGTTGGACCTCGAGGTCGCCAAGGAGCGCCGGGAGCTGGCGAGCAACCCGGTGGGGGAGCAGACCGAGCTGGCCCAGCTGTGGGAGGACCGCGGGCTGGAGCCCGAGCTGGCCCGCGAGGTCGCCCAGCAGCTGTCCCGGGACCCCGAGCGGGCGCTGCGGGTGCACACCCTGAACGAACTGGGGCTGGACCCCGACGACAAGCCGTCACCCTGGACCGCGGCGATCTCCTCGTTCCTCTGCTTCGCCATCGGCGCGCTGATCCCGCTGCTGCCGTTCCTGCTCGGCGCTCCGCGGCTGTGGCTCGCGCTGCTCTGCGGCGGCGTGGGGCTGGTCGTGGCCGGTGCGCTCTCCGCCCGGTTCACCCCGCGGCCCTGGTGGTCGGCGGGGCTCCGGCAGTTGTTGTTCGGGGCGGTCGCCGCGGGCGCGACCTACCTCATCGGCATGGCGATCGGCGGCGGCGCGGGCTGAGGTTCAGCCGGCGCAGGACAGGCCGGCGGCGGCGAGTGCGCCCGCCGTCGCGGCGGTGGGAAAGCGCAGCAGGGTCCCGTTCACCGGCTCGCCGGCGGGCAGCACCGACACCGGCCCGAGGTCCAGCGTGGCCAGCGAGGTCAGCTCACGGGCCGACGTGCCGTCGTCGACGGTCAATGCGCCGGAAGCGGCCCAGGCCACCCGCTGCAGCCGCCACGGACGCAGGACCGAGTCCTGCACCTGGTCCACGAGCGCGTCGATCACCTGCCCGGCCGCCGACGCCCGGCCGTCGGGGTCCACCGGGGCCGGCACCCAGCGGCCGTCCACCCGCTCCTCCGGCTGACGCGAGCGCACCAGTGCCAGCGCGGTGCGGCCGTCCAGGTGCTGGCGGCCGCTCTCGGTGAGCTCCAGCCCGGCGGCGGAGTCCCGCACCGGAGCGGGGACGTCGACGTCCAGCCCGCCGGCGGCGTTGACGACCGCGGCGAAGCCGGCCAGGTCGACGCTCACCAGGTGGTCGGTCGGGATGCCCAGCCCGCAGAGGGCGTCGACCGTCGACTGCGGCCCGTCGAGCCAACTGAGCGCGAGCCGTCCCGACCCCCCGCCTGCGGTGACCACCACGTCCCGTGGGACCGAGAAGACCGTGGAACGGTCGCCGTCGGAGTGCGCGACGAGGACGACGTCGGCCCGCGCGCCGGGGACCTCGTCGGTCGTGCCGAACTGCTCGGTCGAGGCACCGGCCGGGAGGTCGGACCGGGAGTCGACGCCGACCAGCACCCAGGTGGTGCCCGGCCCGGTGGTGGGGGTGACGGCCACCCGGTCGATCCGGTCGGCGAGGACGGCCGCGTCGGTGGCTCCGGCCACCAGCAGCACGCCGAGGACGGCGAGCACGGCCGTCAGCCGCCCTCGCCGTCCGCGGGTGGCCCCGGAACGCGGCGGACGCCGGCCAGGGATCCCCTGACCGGCGTCCGCCGGAGTGCGATTGCTCATGTTCAGACCTGCATGGCCCCCGCGGGGCGACGACGGCGACCGATGACCAGGGCGCCGGCGCCGGCAGCCACCAGGACGGTGCCGCCGATGAGGGGCAGGGCGATGCTGGCGCCGGTGTAGGCGAGCGCCTTGCCGTCAGCGGTGAGGGTGATCGGGTCCTCGTAGTGGCTGCCCAGGCTGCCGTCGTAGGCCAGGGTGTGCGTGCCCAGCGCCGTGCCCGCGGGGAGCGTGAACTCCGCGGTCACCACGCCGTTCGCGTCGGCGGTGAAGGTGCCCAGGATGACCGGGGTGGAGTGCAGGACGAGGGTGACGACCTCGTGGGGCTGGAAGCCCTTCAGGACCTTGACGATCTTCTGGCCGGGGGCCGCGACGTTCCCGGTGCCCGAGCTGGTCGCGTTGGCGATGCCCGGGGTGTTCGGCGTGGCGCCCGGCGTGAACGCCTCGGGGGTCGGGGTGGCGACGGGCTTGCCGTCGGCGGTGACCGTGATGGTCGCCTTCGGGTAGGAGAACTCGGCTGTGTACTGGTCGCAGGACAGTCGGTAGGAGTACGTCCCCAGGTCGGCCGGGGCGGTCACGTCGAGGGTCCAGGTGCCGTCCGCGTTCGCCTCGACGCCATTGCCCCATCCGGGCTCGTCGCTGTCCGGGGTGATCACGGCGGCGGCGGGCTCGTTGGTGTCCGAGGCCTGGACGCAGCCGACGCCGGAGATGGTGAAGGCGGCTCCGGGGGCGAGGGTGCTCGACGGCGCGAC
>JAOPVN010000167.1 GCA_025966175.1 Modestobacter sp.
TCACGTCCAGCCAGCACGCGTCCGAGGCCCTGAGCGCGAGGGCGAACGAGGTGAGGATGAGGGCTCGATCGCGCAGTCCGGCGACTCCCGCGGGCAGATCCTCGACGAGCGCACGGATCGTCGGGGGGTCGAGGGCGCGGGCCTTTCTCGGGCGGCGGTTGTCGCGGGCAGCTGCCCGCCGGATGCCCTTGAGGACCTCCCGCGGGCCCGGGTGCTCCGACGGGCTGAGGTGCCCGGCTTCCCGGTGGGCGTCCCCGATGCCGGACAGTCGCCGGGCGATGGTGCGTGGGCTCGCCCCGGCGTCGCTCAGCGTGGCGAGGTACGCCGCGACGGCCGTGTCGGCCGCGGGCAGCGGGATGAAGCCCCGCTGCTGCGCCCATGTCGACCAGGCGCGGAAGTCCGCGGCGTAGGCCTTCCTCGTCGACTCGGCCTTCGCGGCGGTGAGGTAGCGGCCGACCGACTCCAGGTCGCCGGGAAGCACCAGGCCGCCCTCCGCGGGCTGGAGCCGGGCAGCTTCCCCGGGCGGAGGCGGAACGATCGGGGAGCCGGCAGCTGACTCCTGGGAGGGGGTATGGAGGTCTCCGGCTTCGGACTCCATAACCGTTGATTATGGAGCGTTACCTGCTGGTAGGCACCTGTTTCGACCGGGCCGTTCGGCGCTCGACCGAGGTGCTCGTTCGTTCGTCAGCATGGTCTCCACGAACGAACGGACGCAGAATGGCGGTATGCCCACGGACACGGTCCCGTGCACCTTTCCAGGCTGTGACCGCCCGGTGGCCCCACCCCCGTCGACCGGTGGGCGGTCGTCCTACTGCACGCGCCCCGATCACAACCGCACGACCGCCTTCGCGGCTCGCCGGGCGGAGGCCGCGGAGCGAGCGGGCGCCGCGGCGCAGGAGGTCGAGAGCAGGCAGCCGGCGTCACGGGCCGCGGAGACGCTCGCGGTGATCACCGACCGACTCCGCGAGACGCTGGTGGGGATAGAGGAGCAGGTGCGCGGCGCCGCGGCCGCACTGGCCCTGGCCACCGACGCGGAGTTGCTCGACGTGGAGAACGCGGCGATCCGCACCGACGCGCGGCGCGAGGTCGCCGAGGCCGACCAACGAGCGTCCGCGGCCGACCGGGCGCGCGCACTCGCAGAAAGAACGACGCGCGAAGCGCTCCTGGCCGCGACCGGGGCCGAGGCCGCTGCCGCTACCGCCCACGAGGAGGCGGCCACCGCCCGGACGGCGGCCGACGCCGCACACACCGAGACGGAGCGGGCGCGCGTCGACGCGACCGCAGCGAGGACGGCAGCGGCCGAGGCGGAAGCCGGGCGCCGGGATGCGGAGGGACAGCGGGACAGTGCCGTGCGCGAGGCCGCATCGGCGCGCAGTGAGGCGGCGGGGATCCAGGCGGCGTGGAACCGGGCGACCGCCGACGCGGAGACGGCACGGGAGCGGGCCACCCGCGCGGAGGCGGCCCGAGACCAGGCGCTGAAGGCGGAGCGCGCGACCCACGAGAAGTTCCAACGCGCCCAGGCGCAAGCAGCGGACACCATCCATCGCGCCGAGCAGGCGGCGGCGGCCGCTCGGCTCGAGACCACTGCCGTGGACGGTCGCGCCCGCACTGCGGCGGCGCGAGCGGACGCCGAGACCGAACGCGCGAAGGCGCAGGAGACTCGCGCCCGGCGCGCTGAGCGCCATTCCGAGGAGAGTCGGCGGGATCGGCTGCAGGCGGAGGAGGCGCGGGACCGGGCGGTCACCGACGCGGTCGCCGTACGGGCGCAAATGGCGGAGGTGGTGCGAACTCGGCAGGCGGAGCGCGAAGCAGGACAGCGGGCCGAGGCGCCGCCCCCGGCCGATGTCGATCGGAAGCAGTCCTGACGGCGGTCCCACCCGCGGCCCCGATGCACGCTCGTGGTGCTTGGTGATCGGCGGGTGGATGCGTTGGGTTCTGTGCCGACTCGTCCCTCGGACAGCGTTGGTATGACAGCTGCGCCGTGACCGGTCGCTCACGGATGCGGCTGAACGGCGTGCGGCACGCCGGCCGGGTGACGGATCAGCCCATCGGCGGCGCGTCGGTCCAGTCATCGTGCTGACGTACGCCGATCTCGTCGAGATGGGCGAGCAGATCCGCCGGGTCGGCGTAGACGCGGTAGGCGCCGGCCCGCTCGAGCTCGTCGCGGCCGTAGCCGCCCGACAGCAGTCCGACGCCGAGCGCGCCGGCCCGGCGGGCGGCCAGCAGGTCCCAGATGCTGTCGCCGACGACGACGGCGTTGCCGATGTCCACGCCGACCCGCGCCGCGGCGGCGAGGAACAGGTCCGGATCGGGCTTGGCGTGCCGCACCTGGTCCCTGGTGACCAGCGGGGTGTCCGCGGACAGGCCGAGCATGTCCAGTGCCGGCCGGGCTGCGATGGCCAGCCCACTCGTCGCGATGGCCCAGGTGACGCCCTGCCGGGTCAGGGCAGCGAGCAGCTCGCGGGCCCCGGGGAGCGGGCGGACGGTGTCCCGGCGGCGCCCGTATGCCTCGGCGTGGGCGAGGTTGAGCTCCCGGATCTGCCCGGTCGAGAGCGCTCCGCCCGTCTCGCGCAACAGCGCGGTCACGAACAGCCCGCCGCTCATGCCGATCCGGCGATGGATCTTCCACACCGACAGCTCGATCCCGAACGCGGAGAGGGCCTCGTGCCACGCCAGGACATGCTGGTAGACGCTGTCGATCAGGGTTCCGTCCAGATCGAAGAGCAGCGCGGGAGGCTCCGAGGAGGGCTCGGTGCGTTCGGTCATGGCGAGCACCCTGCTCCCGGCGCACGACGCGGACAAGCACGCCCATCGCGGTCCGGTGGCGGAGCAGCCCAGCAGTGCGACGGGGGTGGACCAGCGCGATGTGCCCAACCGACCCGGCGGTCACAGCACCAGGAGCGACCCGTCCTGGTCGTGGGCGTCGGCCTGCGGGTCGTCGAACCAACGGCCACCGTCGGCGAGGTAGCGGAAGCGGGCCGGCTGACCGGAGGGCAGGGTCACGGCGACGCTGCGGGTGCCGTTGCCGCGCTTGCGCAGAACGTGCGCGCCGGGCGTCCAGCCGTTGAAGTCGCCCACGACCGACACCGGTCCGGCGATGGTGTCTTCCAGGGCGAATGTGACGGTGACGCCGGTGGCCACCTTCTTGCGGCGGATCATGCTCATCTCCGATGGTCGGTTCGATGGGCAAGCCGGGCGACGTTGGCCGATCTTGCAGACGGGCCGCAGGATAGCGGCGCGCGGCCCGGGGCGGGCCGGGCGCGACGCGGTCCAGTCAGGGACGGTGGGCAGGTGCGGGCGAGGACTGCACCGACTGGCAGCATCCAGGTCATGACGACGACCGATCGGGCCATGCCCCCGCTCGAGGCCGATGAGCGCACGACGCTGGAGAGTTGGCTGGACTTCTACCGGTCCACGTTGGCCATGAAGTGTGGCGGGCTCACCGACGACCAGCTGCGGACCTCCTCGGTGCCGCCGTCACCGCTGACCCTTCTCGGGCTCGTTCAGCACATGGCCGAGGTCGAGCGGAACTGGTTCCGCCGGATCCTGCTCGGTGAGCAGGTCCCACCCATCCACGGCCCGGACGCCCGTCCCGACGGCCCGGACGGTGGGTTCGACCTCGTCGACGACGTCACCTTCGACATGGCCCGGACGACGTGGGAGAGCGAGATCGCTCAAGCCCGGCACAACTGCTCCGGCCGCGGCCTCGAGGAGACCAGTCCCTTCATGGGCGGCCAGGTCACCCTGAGGTGGATCTACACCCACATGATCGCCGAGTACGCCCGCCATGCCGGCCACGCCGACCTCATCCGGGAGCGCATCGACGGCACGACGGGCGTGTGACCGCCCGCATCCCGTCCGATACGACATCGACCGCCGACCGGGCCAGGCCGTCCCGCGTCCCGCGGCGTGCGCGACGGGACTCAGAGAACTCGTCCGCCGGGTCGCGGGAACGGTAGCTCCGCCGTCTCCGGCGTTCCGTAACGAGGGAAGAGACCACAGGCCCTCGCCGTTGTATCCGATGCCGTCCCTGGATGCGCCGGCGTTCACAGCGCTACACAGACGACGCCCTGGGCGTGGCAGTCGAGCATGGGCGATGCGGGGGGTTCGATTCCTCCCGACGGCACCACAAGGGGAGCCCGTCCGTGTGGTGCTCCTCGGACCGCCGACACCCCGCCCCCACCACCGCGGAGAGACCAGCTGCCCCCGCCCGCTGAAGACTTGGACGACCGCATGACCGCACCTGCCCTGACCTTCCTGGCCCCACCATCGCTCGGCGACGACCACGACGACAGCTCCACGGACACCGCTGTGTGGCCGACATCGGCCACCCGCTCCCCGGCGCGGGCGCATGCCCGCCATGCCCGGCCGGCCGGGGCGCTGCGCATGACCCGCGGCGCGCGGGAGGCAGCGACCGGCATGAAGATCATGGACGCCGAGATCCAGCGCTGTCTCGACGCAGCCGACGACGTCTCCCCGGACCCGGACACGCCGTCGCGGACCCGGTTCCGCCGCGGCAACCTGGTCGTCATCGCCGGCGCCGACGGGATGGTGCTGCGGGTCAACCGCCGCAGCCGCTGACCTGGCGGGCAGGGCCTGGCCGCACCTGACGGCGATGAGGGCCTGTCGAACTCGTGCGCTCGTCCGGAGAGAACGCCGCGCCACACCGGCGGGACGGCTCGCCTACTGCCCGGGGTCGGCGACCCAGTTGCCGTGGAAACCGAGCGGGACCCGCGCCGGAAGGTGCACGCGTGCGACCGGTTCGCCGGTGAAGTCCTGCGCCGCGATGATCACCAGGTCGGTGGCCCCGCGGTCCGGGTCGTGCACGAAGGCCATGACGTAGCCGTCGTCCTCCTCCGCCTCGGGCGAG
The DNA here is from genome assembly GCA_025966175.1 of Modestobacter sp. Lineage (GTDB taxonomy): Bacteria > Actinomycetota > Actinomycetes > Mycobacteriales > Geodermatophilaceae > Modestobacter. The sequence continues at coordinate 4,871 of JAOPVN010000167.1, forward strand.
GACGGTGCGAACACCGCCTCACCGACGGCGGCATCTGGCCCGAACCGGTGCCCCTGCACGGTTCCGGCGGTCAGGTCGTGCTTGAGAAGTGCGTTGGCGAACGCACCGTCCTCGAAGTTCCCGTTCGGGAGCACGGTGGCCCGGCCGATCTGCCCGATGGCGGCGCTGTAGCCGAAGCGGTGCGGCCGGGAGATGACCCGCTCATCGACGCGCGGGAACTCCTGTCGGCGGTCATCGAGACGCTGTTGGGCGACTGTGCCCGCGGACGGGTCGAGAGTCCAGCGGTCCAGCGTGAGCGGCCCCTGCTCGGCCAGCGCCGACAGGTCGTAGGCCCCCTCGTACCGGCACAGGTCGACGACGACGCGGCCGCCGTCGTCGTCGTACGCGTTGAGCGTGTGGAAGACCCAGCACGGGTCCACGTCGAGCCAACGGACCTCCCGGGTGGCGCCCTCGCGGGGCAGCAACCCGACGCGGGCCGGGTGCGACGGGTTCCAGGTGTAGGGCAGCTGCGAACCGGCGGACGCCGCGTCCATGCTGAACGTGACCGGCAGGTCGAGGAGGACCACGTACCTCTCGGTCAGGGCGAAGTCGTGCATCATCGGCCCGTCGGTGACCGGGACGTCCGTGGCGCCGCTGACCGTGCCGTCGGCGCCGATGACGACGTGCTGCACGTGGTCCCAGCCCCAGAAGTACGCGAGGGCATGCAGGTCGCCGGTCCGCCGGTCGAGTTTCGTGTGCG